>SFWF01000077.1 GCA_004560045.1 bacterium
ATTATATTACAATTCAGTAAGATTACATTCGGGAATCAATTATTCAGTACCAAATCAATTTTTCACTCTTCTATCAGTCCGAAATTCTTGACAAGTTTCTTTCTACATAAAGATTGTTTGCCCCTCTTTCCTTTTCCCTATCGCATAATGTTAAACGGCAACGCACATTTTGGTTTGTGCGTTGCCGTAAGGTTTTTATAAGGTCAAAACCACCTTGCCGACGTTTTCGCCCCGTTCTAAAACGGCATGAGCATCGGAGGCATTTTTGAGCGGTTTCGGTTAAATTCCAGACGTCATATTCTACGAGTATGGCATCGCTTGTTTCGATTATTTCGTCGGCCGAAAGCCGTTTAAGCCCATTATTGGCGGCAGGACGGGGTTTACTACTCCGGTCGGTTTAACGAAATAAAAGAATAGCCGAGGCAGGAGAACTCTGATATACTCCTTCAGGTTTTATATACGACTGCAAGCCTATTAAAACATCATATCCATCATAAAAAATTCGGAGAAGGCAGGGCTGGAGGCGAGGTCGACGTGGATTGCGGTTTTGGCGATAAGGTCGCACTTTTCCTTTAAATTCTTATTTAAAAGAAGCATGGCCGCGCCGCCTAAGGCCGCGTTTCCTATAGGTTTAATTTCCTCTACCCTATCCTTTGGCAGAAGACCTACTTTAAGGGTGCTGTCGGGATTCAGCGCAGTTCCGAAGCCGCCCGCAAGCATTACGGGGACGGGTTCGGTAGCCCGAGCCTCGCTTAAAAGGGTTTTTATTCCGGCGCATATTGCGCTTTTAGCAAGCTGAAGATTTCGTATATCCCGCTGAGTCAGATATACGTTTTTAGAGAGATAATATTTCTCCTCCATACTGCCCGTTTCGTCGATTACGCCAAGCTCCAAAAGGGCGGCGGTGGCCTCAATAAGTCCTGCACCGCAGAGTCCTCGCGGCTCGGTATCGCCGATAGCGTGCACAGTCAGAGAGTTATTTATAATCTTGGCGCTATCGATCGCTCCGTTTTGGGCGCGCATACCGCAGGTTATTCCGACCCCTTCAAAGGCAGGGCCTGCGGCGGTTGAGGTAACCAAAAGCTTGCCGTTTTTTATAAGGCAAAGCTCGCCGTTGGTGCCGATGTCGGCCAGAAGGGCATATTCCTTATCGCATAGTTCGCTTGCAATAATAGCGCAGGTTGTGTCGGCTCCGACAAAGGGAGAAATGCAGGGCGGGATATATATTTCGGTGGTTTCGTGAAGTATCAGACCCAGCTCGTGAGCCGAGAAGCTTTTTCCGAAGGGGAAATCCATGGTAAAGGGGGCGTGTGACAGACCCTCCACGCTTTTACCGCAGAATATCGAGAGCATCGTGGTGTTTCCCGTAATTACTCCAAAATCGATAAGAGTCGGGCTTATTTGGGTATTTACGGCAAGCTCGGAAATAAGCTTATTTATTCCGCTCACTACCGCGCGACGCATTTCGTCGGCTTTTCCGTTTACCGCCGATTCGATCCTCGTTACAACGTCGCTTCCCCAACGGATCTGCGGATTCAGGGAGGACGCGACGCTAAGTATTTTACCCCTTGTGTCGTAAAGCCTTGCGGCAAGGGTGGTCGTACCGATGTCCACCGCTATGCCATGTCTTTTAAAGCTTGGGCAGGCGGCATCGGGCACAGACAGGTCGGCCTCGGCAATAATTGCATCGGCCTTAATTTCGGTTTCGACCTCGCAGTCGCCTTCTATATAGGTAAGGCAGGCAAGGCGGATACCACCTTTAAGCTCTTCGGGAGAAAGCAGCTCCCGTTCACGGGAGGTCACGGGAGAAAGTCTTCCTTTAACTTTAACGCGGCATTTTCCGCACATACCGCGACCGCCGCAGGGGGCTTCGCTCTTTATGACCTTTATAAGCAGATCGCCCTTTTTGCAGATCATTCTTTTTTCGTTAACGGTGACCTTTACTTCCATCATAGCTTCTCCTTGTAAAAACTTTTAAAGGCTTTGTACATTATTATCCTTAAAAAGTAATGCTTTTTAAATATCTCTGTATTCGACAAAAGAAAACAGCATATGCGCAGTGGGGATTTCGTATCTGCACTCTTTTATTCGGCCATAAGCACCTGTTCGATCTTGCCGATTATCATATAGTGATAGTCCTTTTCGGGGTACCAGCGGTCGATCACAGCCTTGTCGACAAAGGAGTCCTCGGTCATCTGCTGAACGAACTGCTTTTTTACCACCAAAACCATTCGGGCTTCTTTAAAATAGGTGTATTTTTCGCCCGTAACGGGGGTAAGGCCCGCCTCCTTCGTTTTGTCGCAGTCTCTTCCCGACTTGCTTCCGCAGACCTTATGAATATCCTTATTATCGCCGTAGAAGGAGACGGTGAAATAATCGTTTTTCTCGATAAATTCCATAGTATAACGCTGAGGACGGACGACGACGGCAAGGCTGTCGGCTCCCCACATTTCGCCCATAAAGCCCCATGAAGCGGTCATCATATTATAGCCGTCCTTACCGCCTGCGGTAATAAGGGCCCATTCTTCGGCTAAGCACTTTATTAAATTGTCTTTAATACTTCTTGGATCAACTGTTTTATATATCATAATCATCACCGTTTATTTTATGTGAAATATCGCTTTGTTATTCCTTGATTATAACATATCAAATCGGCTTTGGCAAACAGTTTTATTATCGATCGTTAAAAAATTATCGATTTCTGTCGTTTTTCTCTTGTAATTTCAATTTGTTTTTGGTATAATCATTTTGTATGGTCAAGAGTATGACTTGCGACTAATTACCGAAAGGAGAAATCTACAGCATGAATTATTCAGTAGAAGTTCAAAACATGTGTACCGTTGCTAAGGGTCCTCATCACGGTCCCGCTCCCATTCCGGAAGAAGGCAGATGGGTACAGGCAAAAGAAATTACCGACATTTCCGCTTACACCCACGGTGTTGGCTGGTGCGCTCCTCAGCAGGGCGCCTGCAAGCTTTCACTCAACGTTAAGAACGGAATTATCGAAGAGGCTCTCGTTGAGACCATCGGCTGCTCGGGTATGACCCATTCCGCAGCTATGGCCGCTGAGATCCTCCCCGGAAAGACCCTCTTAGAGGCTCTTAACACCGACCTCGTTTGCGATGCTATCAACACCGCTATGCGTGAGCTTTTCCTCCAGATCGTTTACGGCCGCAGCCAGTCGGCTTTCTCTGAGGACGGCCTTGTTATCGGCGCAGGTATGGAAGACCTCGGTAAGGGTGAACGTTCCATGGTTGGTACTATGTACGGTACCAAGGCTAAGGGCGTTCGTTACCTCGAAATGACCGAAGGCTACTGCACCAGAATGGCACTCGACGAGAACGACGAGGTTATCGGATACGAATTCGTTTCCCTCGGCAAGATGACCGACTTCATCAAGAAGGGTCTCGAGCCCAACGAAGCATACGAGAAGTCCAAGGGCACTTACGGCCGCTTTGCTGATGCCGCTAAGTACATCGACCCCAGAAAAGAATAATTAAGGAGGATAACGTAATGGCTAAGTTTGAAGGTTATGAGAGACGCGAGGCCAAGATCCTTGCCGCTCTTAAAGAATTCGGAATTTCCTCCATCGACGAATGTAAGGAAATCTGTGACGCTAAGGGAATCGACCCCTATAAGATAGTTGAAGAGACTCAGCCCATCGCTTTCGAAAACGCAAAGTGGGCTTACACCGTTGGTTGCGCCATCGCAATCAAGAAGGGCTGCACCAAAGCCGCCGACGCCGCTGCCGCTATCGGTATCGGTCTTCAGGCATTCTGCATCCCCGGCTCTGTTGCTGAGAACCGCAAGGTTGGTCTTGGCCACGGTAACCTCGGTAAGATGCTTCTTTCCGACGAGACCGAGTGCTTCTGCTTCCTCGCAGGACACGAGTCCTTCGCCGCCGCTGAGGGCGCAATCAAGATCGCTCTTAACGCTAACAAGGTTAGAACCACTCCCCTTCGCGTAATCCTTAACGGTCTCGGAAAGGATGCCGCTTACATCATTTCCCGTATCAACGGCTTCACCTACGTTGAGACCGAGTTTGATCCTTTCACCGAAGAGGTTAAGGTCATCTCCGAGAAGGCATTCTCTAACGGCCCCCGCGCAGACGTTAAGTGCTACGGCTCTGATAACGTTCCCGAGGGTGTTGCAATTATGCAGCTCGAGAAGGTTGGCGTTTCCATCACCGGTAACTCCACCAACCCCACCCGCTTCCAGCATCCCGTTGCCGGCACCTACAAGAAGTGGTGTAACGAGAACGGCGTAAACTACTTCTCGGTAGCTTCGGGCGGCGGTACCGGACGTACCCTCCACCCCGACAACATGGCAGCAGGCCCCGCTTCCTACGGTATGACCGATACCATGGGACGTATGCATGGTGACGCACAGTTCGCAGGTTCTTCCTCCGTTCCCGCTCACGTAGAAATGATGGGACTTATCGGTGCAGGTAACAACCCCATGGTTGGTATGACAGTTGCTTGTGCAGTTGCAGTTGAAGAGGCTTCTAAGTAATTAGATTTTTCTTAGAATAAGTAACGGGAGGAGCAAGCCTTTCTCCTACAATTAACAATAAACCCGTCTACCGAAAGGCAGACGGGTTTGGTTTTATATTTCGCCGGAGACTTTGGCCGGCCTCATTATGGCGAGGGCGGTGTAGATATGGCAGTTGAGCCGGAAGTTCTGTAAGGTTTCCTTGCAGTCGTTCCACATCCAATGCGTCGGGAAAACGCCGATAGCAGCACATTTTTTAAGTTTGTCAATTATTGGTGGAAATATTCTATGTTTTAATAGAAATAATCGAATTTTTTTAAAAAAATTTTTTATAGCCTTGACCGAGGGGCTAAAATATGGTAAAAATAAGTAGGTGATATATATATGAAAAAGCTACTTATTTTAATTCTTTCGGTTTGTATTTTACTGTCTTTTGCAGGATGCTCCGGTCTTGAGAATATTTTAGGCGGAGATCTCGCCGGCGGTCAGGTCATACTTAATCCCTCGGGAGAGGATAAGGGGATAAAGAGGGTCGACTGCGACACGCTGGACCTAACGGTCGAGATCGATACCGAGCATCGTTCTCTCGGTACCAAGGAATACTACCGCTTTATAAACTTAAACGAAACCGAGCAGAAGGTTTATCTCGCCATAGAAAAGGCGGTTAAAATAGCCGATATAAGCGTTGATCTTACGGGGCTTTCGATAAACTACGAACGTGCTATGGAGATAGCACAGATATTTATGGCCGACTGTCCTCAGTATTTTTATATGTCGAAATATATAAACGCTACCCACTACGAGGGCTCGGAGGATGCGGTAGAGCTTCGGCTTTACTATACCGACGGCAAAGTAACCGACAGTATGGATGGAGAAAAGCTGACGTCACAGGCCGACCGAGATATTATCGAGGAGCAGATAGAAGAGTTCAACGATATCGTTGAGGAAATTCTTGAAGAAATTCCCGTTTACTATTCCGACGAGGAAATGGTTAAGGCTATTCACGATTATATCGTAGAAAACACCGAATACGACGAGCCTGCCGCCGCGCTTGTAGATACCGACGATATGCCTCCCGCATATACCGCATACGGAGCCCTTTGCGAGGGAATGGCCGTTTGCGAGGGATACGCGAAAGCCTTTCAGTTCCTTTGCTACAGTGTAGGAATAAACTGTGCGCAGGTCTACGGCTCGGGTGACGGGGAGCCCCACATGTGGAATCTCGTTCAGATCGACGACAAGTGGTATCATACCGACCTTACCTGGGACGATCCCGTAGGCGGCGACGGAAGGGTTTATTACGATTATTATAATCTTTCCTGGAACGAGATGAAAAAGGATCACGTTATGGACGACAATTTCTTAAAGCTCCCTTAAATATGCAAAAAAGCGCAGGGTAACGGGTGTGCGCCATAGTGAGAAATTGCCCGAAAACGGCGCTTTTTCCGTAATAATGCGTTAAAAAGTCACGGTACGCGTCAGCGTTACCGTGACTTTT
>SFWF01000017.1 GCA_004560045.1 bacterium
TGCGGCTCGGTCTCTCGCGGCTCTGACGACGCACTGTGTCGTCATTCACTACCGCTCGTACGCTTCGCTACCCTGCTAGGGAAGGCCGACGGATACCGAGGCAGTCTTATTTTCGGTATCGGTTTTTAATTATCAATTTTCAACTTTCAATTTTCAATTATATATCTGCGCCGCTTGCCTCTTCCCTCGGCCCCAGGCCCTCTTCCCTAACCGCACCCGTAAGCGTCAGTTTTTTCTTTGCTCGTCGAGGGTTAAATAGAAGCTGTCGATAAATTCGGCCATAAATGCGTCGGCTTCGGGGCAACCGAGCTTTTCTATAGAGGCCTTCGTTGAAGCTTCGGCGTCCTTAAACTCCAAATTTCCCATTTTGACCTCTTCGATACACTTTATAAGGGCCGAAAGCTTATCGGCCGCCTTAATAAGGCGCTCGGCCTCGGGGTCGGGGGAATAGACCGCGGAAAAATCGTCCCTCAGATCCTCCGGGAGCATAGAGATAAGCTCCTCCTCGGCCACCGCTTCGATCTTTTTATAAGCCTCTTTGATTTCGGGGTTATAGTATTTTATCGGGGTCGGCATATCCCCCGTGATAATTTCGGAGGTATCGTGAAACATAGCGCAGACCGCAATTCGGTCGGCATCGTAGCTTTTTCCCATTCGCTTATTTCCAATAAGAGCAAGACAGTGGGCGATAAAGGCCACCTCTAAGGAATGCTCGCTTAAATTCTCCTGACGGGTGTTTCTCATAAGGCCCCAGCGGTTTATATTTTTCATTCGGGAAAGAATCGCGTAAAAATGACTTGGCATATATATAATCTCCTTATTTGCTTACTTGATAATTATACCATTAAATGATATAATATCAATATCTTTTTTACGGAGGAAACGGCCTTGACCTATTCTGTCGCAAAGAAACGACTGCTCGGAAAGGAAAAAGGTCAGGCACGGTCGGTATTTTTTATCGCCCTTGTCTGCGCCGCCTGCTTTTTCGTGCCCTTTATGATATACGACGGGGGATATTTTATATTCTTCGGTGATTTTAACGTTCAGCAGATACCGTTTTATAAGCTTTGTCACGAGGCTATAAGAAACGGAGAGATGGGCTGGAGCTTTACTACCGACCTTGGCGCCAACTTTATAGGCTCTTATACCTTTTATAATATTACGAGTCCCTTTTTCTGGCTGACCCTGCCTTTTCCCAACTCCTGGGTACCTTATTTTATGGGACCGCTTCTTATTTTAAAATTCGCCTGCGCCGCCCTTACCTCCTTCCTTTTTATAAGAAGGTTTACCCGCTACGACTATACCGCAAAGCTCGGCGCGCTCCTTTACGCGTTTTCGGGCTTTTCGATCTATAATATCTTCTTTAACCATTTCCACGAGGCTATAGTTTTCTTCCCCCTTCTGCTTCTTGCTTTCGAAATGCTCGTAACCGAAAACAAACGGGGCGTTTTCGCGGTAGCGATAGCGGTCTGCGCTATGGTAAACTATTTCTTCTTCGTAGGAATGCTTGTTTTCGGAGTTATCTATTTTGTGATAAGACTTATAAGCCGCGCCATAAAGCCTACCGCTTCGGTATTTTTCGCGGTATTCTTCGAGGCGATACTCGGTATGCTTCTCGCCTGCATCGTCCTTCTGCCCTCATATCTTGCTATTGCGGGCAACTCACGTATAAGCGAGGTCGACCTCGGCTGGAACTCTCTGCTTTTCGGAAAGGAAAGCATTTACGCCAATGTTTTCGAGGTATTCTTCTTCCCGCCGGATCTTCCCGCACGACCCGTATTCTTCCCCGAGGCCGACGTAAAATGGTCATCGCTGGGCGCCTGGCTCCCCCTCTTCAGTATGGTCGGGGTTTTCGCCTTCGCAAGCGCCCGCAAGGGAAGCTGGCTTAAAAGAGTTCTTATAACCTGCGCCGTAATGGCCTTTGTTCCGATTTTAAATTCGGCCTTTTATGCCTTTAACGACGCCTACTATGTCCGCTGGTTCTATATGCCCATTCTGCTTATGGCCCTCGCTACCGCTATCGCCGTAGAGCAGACCGATATTTCCCTCGATAAGCCCTTTAAATGGGTCTTCGGAATAACTATGGGTATTACCCTTATCGTCGGCTTCTTCCCGCAGACCACCGACGACGGACTTAAGTTCGGACTTTATACCGAGCCCGGAAATCTTATGTATCTGAGTCGCTTCTGGATAACCTGCGCCGTTGCTCTTATCAGCCTCTCTATACTTTTCGTCCTTATTAAAAAATTCAGAAACGATACCAAAAAATTCGTTAAGCATTCTATACTTTGGGCTATGGTCGCGGCCGTATTCTATACCAATTTCTTTATTGCGGGAGGAAAATCTCATTCCTATACCCACGAGGTAGTCGTCGATCAGCTTATAGAGGGAGACCTTGCGCTTGAGGGCGACCCCGACACCTTCAGAGTAGATACCTATTCCTGTATGGATAATACCCCTATGTTCCTCGGCTATTCGAGCATCAACGCATTTCATTCCATAGTACCCTCCTCTATAATGGAATTCTATAACTTTATCGGTATAAAACGCGACGTTGCAAGCCGTCCCGACACCGATTACTACGCCATAAGACCCCTCCTTTCGGTTAAATACCTTATTCAGCAGGAGTCGGAGGATCCCTTTACCGACAAAAACGGCAATAACGCCATGCCCGGCTATGAATACCTTCATAATGCTTCGGGCTTTGAGATTTACGAAAACGAAAACTATATCGGCTACGGCTTCTCTTACGACGCTTATATGTCCTATGCCGACTGTGAGGGAATGAGCGGAAGCGAGCGTTCCAAGGAAATGCTCAGGGCAATTCTTTTAGACGAGGCGCAGATAGACAAATACCGGCATCTGCTTACCCACAGAACCAACTATATAAGTGACGAATACGCAGGCTACAATATGTCCTACACCGACGTCAGAGCCGAAGCCGACCGACGTCAGGCCACCGCCGCAACCTCCTTTAAAACGGGTAAAAATTCCTTTACCGCAACGGTCGAGCGTGATCGCGCCAATCTTGTTTTCTTCTCTATTCCCTACGACGAGGGCTGGTCGGCAACCGTTAACGGGAAGGCCGTTCCCATAGAGAAGGTAAACGTCGGCTTTATGGCCGTACCCGTAGAGGCAGGAACGAGCGAGATTGTATTTACCTATAAGACCCCCGGACTCGGTATGGGTACGGTGATTTCGGTTTCGGCCCTCGGAGTACTTATAGTTTACCTTGCGGTATGCTTTGTATGGCGTAAAAAGCACAGCGCCCGCCTAAGCTATCCCGAAGGAGAGGAGCTGCTTTCGCGCTGGGAAAACGAGCTTGAAGGCGAGGCCTTGACTTCCCTTACCGAGGGAGATTTTGACGGGTCCTCCCCCGAGGACGACGAGGAGACGGAGGAACCGCCCGATGATTTATAAGCTTAAGCTTATAACCTCCATGCTCATTTTCGGCACTATCGGTATTTTCGTAAACTATATCGATCTGCCGTCGGGCTTTATCGCCTTTGTCAGAGGTGCGATAGGAGCGGTCTGTCTTATTCTTTTCTCCCTTGCTTCGAGGTCGGCAATATCCAAAGCCGAGATCAAAAGCAATTTTTGGCTTCTCGTTATTTCGGGAGCCGCAATAGGCTTTAACTGGATATTCCTTTTCGAGTCGTATAAATACGCAGGGGTACCGATAGGAACCCTTTGCTACTATATGGCGCCTGTATTTATAATCGTCGCCTCTCCCTTCCTGCTTAAAGAACGCTTTACGCTTAAAAAGCTTTTCAGTATAATACTGTCTCTTGGTGGGATGGTCTTCGTTTCGGGAATTATCGGTGGAGAGCTTCCCGAGGGAGATATCGCTATCGGAATAGTTTTCGGACTTTCGGCGGCTCTCCTTTACGCTTCGGTCATCCTTATGAACAAAAAGCTTAAGGACATTTAAGTAAGCAACAAAACTATCGTTCAACTCGCCTCGGCCGCAGTTGTGGTACTGCCCTACAGTCTCGCCTTTGAAAGCATAGAAGCGGCCGCCTTTACGCCCCTTAGCATTTCGCTTCTTATCTGTGTAGGGGTAGTTCACACGGGAATTGCTTATCTTCTTTATTTCGGATCTCTTTCGGGAGTAACGGCCACCACCGCCGCCATTTTCAGCTATATCGATCCCGCTCTTGCGATAGTCCTTTCGGCGGTGATCCTTTCTCAGCCTATGGATATTTTTGCCGGAATCGGCGCAGTTTTAATTCTATTCGGAGCGCTTTTAAGCGAGATAGAATTTAAGCTTGAAAGAAAGAATAAACAGGGAGTAAATATATAATTAAAAGGCACGGATTCCGTGCCTTTTAAAATTTATCTGATTATAAGTCCCGCAAGGCTTCCGAAGATGAGACCTGCGGCAAAAACGACAGCGGTTATGATAAGGCTGTCCTTTTTGCTTTTATTAACTCGGTAGAGAACCAAAAGTCCGACTCCGCCGTTGGTAAGCAGGCCGCAGAGCAGTGGTCCGAGTCCTAAAGCGCCCTCCACGTAAAGGGAGGTCAGGGTTACCGAAACGGCACAGCTCGGAACAAGTCCGATGAAGGCGGCGGCAAGCTCGCTCAGTACGGGGAAGTTAAGGGCCGTCTTTATCGCCTCCTCGGGGATAAGCTCGAGAGCAATATGAAGCAGAACCGAAACGACGAATATAATAAGTAAGATCTTAAGGGTATGCTTTATGGCCGAAAGCCAAACGCCGTCATTGCAGGAGCAGTTTTCTCTTTCGCAGAAGCCGTGAATATCCTCCTCGCGTTCGGCATGACGCTTTCTTAAGATAAGGTCGGCCACAAACCCCACAAGGGTACCTATAACGAACTTGAAAACAAGTATAAAAATTATGATCCATAGGGTTATTCGCTTCTTTCCGAGCTCGGGAAGCATTATAACAAGCATTTCGTCGCTGGTAGCAAGAAGCACGGCAATAAGGGTTCCCATCGTCGCCGTTCCCGCGGCATACATTCCCGCAATTGCGCCCGAAAAGCCGCACTGCGGAATAAGGCCCAGCGCCGAGCCGATAAGGGGGCCTGCGCCCTTTACCTTACGCATAGCGCCGGTGAGCCTGCTGCTGCTTGTGTGCTCGAGCCACTCCATAAACAGATAGGCGAGGAATATTATAGGAGCCATTTTAGCCGTCTCTATAAGGCTATGCTCCAACGCGTGTAGTATCTCGTGTGGCATTGAATTTCTCCAAATTAAAAAGTCCTTGGCTATTTTATCATACTTTTAAAAAAATTGCACTAATTATTTTTCATCCTCGAAAGCATTCGATGAATTTCGGCCTTAAAGTCTGCATTTTCGGGGGCTTTAAGCAGGGGGTCGGCCTTAATAAGCTCGGCGGCCTGACGACCCGCAAGACGAAGCATCGCAAGATCGCTCGACAGGTCGGCGATACGAAGCTCGGGTAGGCCGTGCTGACGGTTGCCGAGGAAGTCTCCGGGGCCTCGAAGGGCCAGATCCTTATCGGCGATCTCAAAGCCGTCGACCGTATCGCACATTATTTTAAGTCGGGTCTCCTTAGCGGTTTTCGAATCGGAAATAAGGATACAGTCGGATTTAAAGCCGCCCCGGCCTATTCGGCCCCTTAGCTGATGAAGCTGAGAAAGTCCGAAGCGTTCGGCGTTTTCGATAACCATTATCGTAGAATTCGGAACGTCGATTCCGACCTCGATCACCGTCGTCGAAATAAGAAGGTCGATATCTCCCTTCGCGAAGGCACGCATTACCTCGTCCTTTTCCTTCGGCTTCATTTTTCCGTGAAGCAGGCCGAGTCTGTAATTCTTAAACTCGTTTTTCGAAAGGGCCTCGAAATATTCCTCGGCCGAAATAAGGCTTCCTTCGTCCTCTCCCTCTTCGACCAAGGGGCAGACGATATAGCCCTGATGACCCGCTTCAATATGCTTCTTTATATAGTTATAGACCCTTTCGTGGTAGGAGGAGCCGACACAGTAGGTATCGACCGCCTGACGGCCCTTCGGATATTCGTCGATGATCGAAACGTCAAGGTCTCCGTGCATTATGAGGGCAAGGGTTCGGGGTATCGGCGTAGCCGACATAACGAGAAGGTGTGGCGCTTTTCCCTTAGAGGAAAGGACCGCCCTCTGCTCAACGCCGAAGCGGTGCTGTTCGTCGGTTATAACAAGTCCGAGATTTTTAAAATAAACGTTATCCGAAAGCAGAGCGTGGGTACCTATAACAAGGTCGATCTCGCCGACCTCGAGCCGTTTTTTTAGCTCGTCCTTCTTTTTCTTACTGAGACTTCCCGTAAGCAGGGCGACCCTTATATCGGTAGCTTCGAAGAATTTCGAGAAGGTCTTAAAATGCTGCTCGGCTAAGATCTCGGTAGGGGCCATCATTGCGGCCTGATAACCGTTTTTGACGGCGGAATAGCAGCAGGCGGCGGCTACGGCGGTTTTTCCGCTTCCGACGTCGCCCTGAATAAGACGGTTCATAGGCCTTTTATCCGACATATCGGCGGCGGCCTCGGCTATACATCTTTTCTGCGCCGAGGTAAGCTCAAAGGGTAAAAGGCTATAAAAATCATTGGTATAGTCCTTATTAAATACGCAGGGAGTACGGCCTCGGTTAACATTTTTTATAAGCAGAAGTCCTGCCTGAAGCATAAAAAGCTCTTCGAAAATAAGGCGGCGTCTCGCTTTAACGAGAAGCTCCTTATTTTCGGGAAAATGAACGTTTTTAATTGCCTCGCTTCTTGACATCAGACGGTTTTCGTCGATAATTCTTTTCGGTAAAAGCTCCTTCGGTTCTACGGCGGTAAGGGCGGTCTTGACCGATTTTTCCAGGGCGGTACTGTTCAGTCCTGCGGTTGCGGGATAGATGGGACGCAGATAATCAAACCCCGCAGGTCTTATCTTCGGAGAGGACATTTCGGCATAAAAGGACTCGGTAGAAAGCTTTCCGTAGAACAGGAACTCGCTTCCGACCTTAAGCTTTTCGGCGTCGTATTTGTTGTTGAAAACGGTGACCGACATAACGCCGCTTTTATCCCTGACCGTTGCCTTATAAAGAATCATATTTTTTCGGATATAGTTCTCCCTTACAGGGGTCATAACCTCGGCCTTTATACAGACGGTACCCTTACCTCTTGCCTCGGAGATGGGAGTAATAAGGCTCCAATCCTCGTAGGAACGGGGATAAAAACGCAAAAGGGCGCCGACAGTGTCGATGCCCAGTTTGCCGTATAACAGGGAGCGTTTTTCGCCTATCCCTTTAAGATATCTTATGCTGTCCGATTCGGTTGCCATAAGGCACCTCCGATTATTCTACGGAAATAATGAAATAGTATACCGGCTGACCGCCGTTTACCAGAGTGAACTCAACCTTGCTTCCGAATTTATTCTCTAAAACCTTGAAGAGAGCCTCTGCCTGCTTGTCGGTAATGTCCTCGCCGTAGAATACGGTAACGAAGGAGGAGTCCTTCTTAAGGAGCTGCTTAGTGAGGCGGACGAGGCAGTTTTCAATACTCGTTTCGGTAAATACTATCTTTCCGCCGTCGAGGGCTAAAAGCTCGCCCTGTCTGATCTTCTTGCCGTCGAACTCGGAGTCGCGGGCGGCAAAGGTTATCTGACCCGTGCCGACCTTGTTGATAGCGTTTCCGAGATTTATTGCGTTCTTCTCGGCATCGACGTCGGGATCGAAGTGAAGCATAGCGGTAACTCCCTGCGGAATGGTGCGGCTGTGAATAACGATGACGTTTCTCGTAGCAAGGGGGATAGCCTGCTCAGCGGCCATAATAATGTTCTTATTGTTGGGGAGGACGAATACCGTCTCGGCGGGGGTAGACTCGATAGCGCGAAGGATATCGTCGGTAGAGGGGTTCATGGTCTGACCGCCGCTTACGACTACGTCTGCGCCAAGGTCGGTAAAGATGGCGGCAAGGCCTTCTCCTGCGGCAACCGATACGAAGCCGTAGGGCTTTTCGGGCTTGGCAGGTCTAAAAGGCTCGTTTGCCTTTGCGGCGGCAGCGGCCTCCTGCTTGGCCTGCTCGTGCTGCTCAGCCATATTTTCGATTTTAAGCTTGGTAAGCGCGCCGAAGGTAAGAGCCTTCTCAATAGCGTTACCGGGATGATCGGTATGAACGTGAACCTTTATAATTTCCTCGTCGTCGACTACTACTACGCAGTCGCCCATAGACTCAAGATAGCTTCTGAGCTCTGCGGGCTCCTTATCGCAGTCGGCCGAACGGATTATAATAAATTCGGTGCAGTAGGGGAAGTTTATATCGAAGTCTTCAAGCTCTCCTGCGGCATTTCTGACCGTAGGAGCGGCTTCTTCTTCGGCTTTGGCGGCAGGTGCGTCAGCGGGCATTATCATCACGCCGTCCTTAAGCACCGAGTACATACCCTCGAGGATAACCACGAAGCCCTGTCCTCCTGCGTCAACGACCCCTGCCTTCTTAAGCACGGGAAGCATTTCGGGGGTTTCGGCAAGAGCCTTCTTGGCGCCTTCCATAGCGGCCTCGAAAACCTCTAAGGGATCTTTTCCTTCGTCGTTTGCGAGGGTTGCATATTCGCTTGCAACGCGGGCAACCGTAAGGATGGTGCCCTCGGTGGGCTTCATAACGGCCTTGTATGCGGCCTCAACGCCTGCTTTAAAGGCGGCGGCAAGATTCTGAGAGGTTATTTCCTCGGCATCCTTAAAGCCCTTTGCAAGGCCTCTGAAAAGGAGGGAGGTAATAACGCCCGAGTTTCCTCTTGCTCCGCGAAGAAGGGCGGAAGCGGCGGTTTGTGCAACCTTGCCCACAGGCTCATCCTTAACACGGGCAAGCTCCTTTGCGGCATTGCCGATACTCATTGACATATTGGTACCGGTATCTCCGTCGGGTACGGGGAAGACGTTAAGATCGTCGACCGCCTTTTTATTATTTGCAATGTTATTTGCTGCAGAAATAATTGCGTCACGCAGCATGTTTCCGTTAAACATCAGAACACTCCTTAAAATTGGGCGCAAAAATGCGCTGTAGATAGCCTCAAGGCTTTATCATTCCTTAATTCCGTCAACCTTTACGGTAACCTTGTTGACCTTGATGCCGGTGGCCTCGGTAACAACGTAGTGAACCTTATGAACAATGCTTTGAGCGATTGCGTTTATATTCATTCCGTAGGAGACGATTATATGAAGCTCTATGGTAACGTTATCTGCGTCGCCGCGAATGATGATACCCTTGCTGAGGCGTTCCTTTTTGGAGATAAGATTGAAGAAATACTGCTTTCCTCCGCTGGGAACCATCCCGACAACTCCGAAGCAGGAGGTGACGGCCTCGCCTATAAGTGCCTGAAGATAATCTTCGGAAAGCGAAATTTTGCCTATTCGGGTTTCGTAAGAAATCATTGTAAAGTCCTCCGGAAATTATTTTTTAACTTTATATTTATCAGCCGAAAAGAATATATCGTAGCAGGATGCCTCTCCGATATTTTCAATTTCGTCAGAATAAAAGACTACGGCGCTTCTGTAGAGAAGGGGGATTACGGGCATGGAGGAAAGAAGCGAGGAGGCCACGTCGGTTATCGAGTTTTCGCCTTTACGGTAGCCCTCGAGCACCGATATATACGAGGTCTCTCCGTCGAAATCCTCGGGAATTTCTTCCTCCTCGGGTTTTTCTTCGGAGTCTTCCTCCTTTTCGTCCTTATCCTTTTTATTTTCGGTCTTCTTCGGCGCCTCGGGCATTCCGTAGGCCGCCGAGCCTCCCTTTAAAACAAGGGAAGAAATATCCATATTTCTGTTCAGCTTTATTTCGCCGAGATAAAGCTGAAAATTACCGTTTTTAAGGGCGTTTGTAAACTGCTCCGAGGAGGCCGTTTTGACGTTTATTTTAATTCCCGCCTCGCCGAGCTGCTTTTTTATAAGGTTGGCGGCCGAAAGCTTAGTGAAGCTGTCGCCGTTTACGAGAAGGTCGAGCTCTAAAATTTTTCCGCTCTTATTTTCGTAAAAGCCTTCCTCATTTAATCTATTATAACCTATGTTGGCCAAATTCTCAACACATATTTTTAAATTTGCCGAATCGGATAGGGTCTGATAGCCCTGCGTTACGCTCCATTCGGGGTGAAAAAAGCCGCTGGCGGCAACTCCGTTAGAGTAAAAAGCCTCGCGTACAAGAAGCTTTCTCGAGATGGCCGAGGAGATGATATGACGAAGGTCGTCGCTTCTCAAGGGGCCGTAATCGTGATTTACGCCGAGGTATACGAGGTTATTGAGGTTAACGTAGGTCTTCTGACCTCTCATACGGATAATATTCTCGTCTCCGCCGTCGGCATAGTAGATATCGGTAGCGCCGACCTCGACATAATGCTCCATTGATTCGCTGTCGGGAGCGTTTATAAGGGTTATTTCGGTAACGCTCGGCTTTTCTCCGAAATATTTCGGATTCGGGGTCAGCTTTTTGCTTTTATCGCCGAAAACGAAGCGTCCCGTGCCTATGGGTACAAGCTCGACGTTGTCCTCGTTTTTAAGCTGATCCGAGCCGTTTTTAAGGATCGGAAAGCCGAGAAGTCTATGAAAATAGGGGTCGTTTTCCTTAAGAGTAAAGCAAACGGCTCCGTCCTCGGTGGCTTCGACCTTTTCTACCCCTTTTGTCAGGTAGGAATACCTTTCACTTTCCTTAGCAAGGCCAAAAGAAAAAATTACGTCTTCGGCGGTAAGGGGGGTTCCGTCGGAGAAAAGAGCACCGCCGAGAGTAACGGTACAGACAGACCCTTCGGTTTTTACGTCTTTCGCAAGGACGAAGACCTCGCCAAAGGAGTTATCGATCTTTACAAGGGGGTCGAACATAAGGGAAGAAAGCTCGAAATTAAGCTTGCTTATGGTTTTATAAGGGTTTAGGGTATCGTTAGCGCAGTATAAAAGGCGAAGGGTCGAGCCCTTTTCCTCCTTTTCGGTACTGTCGGGAGCGGGGGTAGGACCGTTTTTTTCGGGCTTTGCTCCGCAGCCTGCGAAGCTAAAAAGCAGTACCGCCGCCAGCAGTATTGAAATAAGCTTTTTTATCATTATAACTCCAATTATTTTATACGGATAGCCGTAGCCGAAACCGCTTTTTTCGAAATTTTATCGGCCTCTATTATCATTCCCTCGAGAACGCAGTCTCCCTCTGCATGAGTGAAGCGTCCCGTACCGCCGTTTTTGAAGCGGTCGATAATAATATCGGCTTTGACTCCGAGAACGCCGTCCTCGGGTCCCGTCATACCGAGATCGGTAATATAGGCCGTTCCGTTTTTAAGGACCCTACAGTCGGAGGTCTGAACGTGGGTATGAGTTCCGAAGACCGCCGTGACCCGTCCGTCGAGATAAAGTCCCATTGCGACCTTCTCGCTTGTGGCCTCGGCGTGAAAATCTAAAAGGATAAGCTCGGCGCCGTCGCTTTCCGCCCTTTCGATAAGCCTGTCGGCGCAGGTAAAGGGGTTTTCGGCCTCGTGAAGCTCTAAATAGGTTTGACCCAGCAGGTTTATGACCGCAATACGGGTATGACCCATATCGTAAAGGCAATATCCCTTTCCGAACTCGGCCTTCGGCATATTGTCGGGACGGAGCAGGGTATCGTCGCTATCGAGCAGAGGACGGAGGTCCTTTCGGTGAAGAGTATGGTTTCCGCCCGTAATAACGTCGGCTCCCGCCGCATAAATAAGGGCGGCAGACTCGGCCGAAATTGCGTTTGAGGCCGAGGAATTTTCGCCGTTTACTACCGTAAAGTCGATACCGTATTCTTTTTTTACCTTCGGAAGGGTCTTAAGAAGAAATTCCGTTCCGCCCTCCGCGCATACGTCGCCTACGGCAAGTATCTTCAAGTCTGCACCACCGTTCACATTGTTAACTTTATTATACTATAAAACCGCTTATTTTTCAACTGCAATATTATTTCTTTATATAAAATTCTTTGCAGAGGGGCTATGGTATGGTATAATGTATTAAAACTACACACCAAGGAGGCAGGATATGTATAAAGCAGACGACACGCGCTACGAAAAAATGACCTACAATCGCACGGGGAAAAGCGGTTTAAAGCTCCCCGCGGTTTCTCTCGGACTTTGGCACAATTTCGGACATACGGGAGATTTCGAGAATATGAAGAAGATGTGCTATACCGCATTCGACCGAGGTATAACACATTTTGACATTGCCAACAACTACGGTCCGCCCGACGGCTCGGCCGAAGAGAATTTCGGCAAGATATTAAAGGGTGATTTCGGCGCATACCGCGACGAGATGATCATTTCCACCAAGGCAGGCTACTATATGTGGCCGGGCCCTTACGGCGATTTCGGAAGCAGAAAATACCTTCTTGCAAGCTTAGATCAAAGCCTTAAGCGTTTAGGGCTCGACTACGTCGATATTTTCTATCATCACCGACCCGATCCCGATACTCCCTTAGAGGAAACTATGGGCGCTCTTGCTTCTGCGGTTAAGTCGGGAAAGGCGCTTTACGTGGGACTCAGCAACTATGACGGTGAAAGGCTTTCGGCGGCAACCGAAATTTTAAAAGATCTAAAGGTTCCTTTTATTATAAATCAAAATAACTATTCTATCTTTAACCGAACGATAGAAAACAACGGTCTTAAGGAGACCTCTTTTAGGCTCGGAAAAGGAATTATTGCCTTCTCCCCTCTCGCTCAGGGGCTTCTTACCGACAGATATTTAATGGGAATACCCGCCGACAGCAGAGTCAGGACCGACGGAAGATTTTTAAAGGAAGGCTCGATCACCGAGCAGAGACTTGAGCAGATAAGAAGACTGAGCGACTTAGCACAAAAACGCGGTCAGACCCTGGCGCAGATGGCCCTTGCCTGGGTACTCAGAGACGGGATAGTCACGAGCGTTTTGGTGGGAGCATCGAGACCCGAACAGATTCTCGATAATATTAAGGCGACCGAGAACACGGTCTTTACCGAAGAGGAGCTTAGACTCATAGACGAAATAAGCATATGAAAATACGGCTACGGTTTATTCGACCGTAGCCGTTAAGTTTTATAAAATTTACGGTATCTCCGCAAACGAAAACTATATTTACGCCGTTGGCGCAAAACGATGTTCCTACCTTCGGTTGGAAACACAACCCTACGCTCGCCGCAATTCACCGTTCAGACCCTGATTACGGAGGCATTTTATATTTTTTGTCGGGTTTTGAAAAAATTTGTTAAATTAGGTTTGAAATATTACCTAAAGTGTGGTAGAATGGAAAATATGGGGCGTAAAACGTTCCGAAATCAAATTTTATGGAGGGTCCTTTATGGAGAACAAACTTGTCTTCGGCATTCACGACAGACCTAAGTTCGGTCAGATGCTCGTGTTTGCAATCCAGCAGCTGCTTGCAATTATGGCAGCAACCATCGCCGTTCCCGCAATCGTAGGTAACGGTATGAGCGCATCGGCCGCACTTTTCGGTGCAGGTGTCGGCACTCTCGTTTATCAGCTTTTCACCAAATTCCGCAGTCCCGTATTCCTCGGCTCATCCTTCGCCTTCATCGGATCTATGTTAGCCGCATTCGCAGGTGCGCTTTCTAACATATACCTCGGCTATCTCGGTCTTATCATAGGTGCCGTATTCGCAGGTCTCGTTTACGTTATCATCGCTATCGTCGTTAAGTTAGTCGGCGTCGGCTGGATTAACAAGCTTATGCCTGCAGCAGTTATCGGACCCACCGTTGCTCTTATCGGTCTTTCTCTCGCGGGCGCCGCTATCAACGACGTATTTTCCTACGGCGCTAAAAACGGAGACGCCTCGGCATTTATGATGACAACGAGCGCCTGGGTTTCCTTTGTTTGCGCTATGGTTACCCTTTTCGTAGTTGTTATTTGCTCTACCTACGGCAAAAGGATGGTAAGGCTCGTACCCTTTATCATCGGCATCCTCGCAGGCTACGCAGTAGCACTTATCTTCACCTTTATCGGTATCCAGACCGGAAACGATGCCTTAAAGGTTATCGATTTCGCCCCCTTCAAGGCTCTTGTTGCTGACGGAGTAGGCGTTAACACCTTCGTTTCTCTCCCCGAATTCTCGTTCATAAACGCATTCAAGGGAATTAAAGCTTTCGACGTTTCCTACCTTGCTACTATCGCAGTTGCTTACGTTCCCGTTGCTTTTGTTGTATTTGCTGAGCATATTGCCGACCACAAGAATCTTTCTACCATTATCGACCAGGATCTTACCACCGACCCCGGTCTTCATCGTACCCTTCTCGGCGACGGTGTCGGCTCTATGGCAGGCGCATTCTTCGGCGGCTGCCCCAACACCACCTACGGCGAGTCGGTTGGCTGCGTTGCCATTACCCGTAACGCTTCCATCGCCACCATTACCACCACTGCCATTATGGCAATGCTTATTGCCTTCGTTTCTCCATTCGTCGCATTCCTTGATTCCATCCCCGGTTGTGTAATGGGCGGCGTTTGCGTTACCCTTTACGGCTTCATCGCAGTATCCGGCCTTAAGATGATTCAGAAGGTTGACCTTGAGGACAACGCAAATCTCTTCACCGTTTCTGCAATTCTTATCCCCGGTATCGGCGGACTTGCTATGCAGATCGGCGAGGTTAAGATTACCAACATCGCCTGCGCACTTATCCTCGGTATCATCGTGAACGTTGTTCTTCACCTTAAGAAAAAGGCTGACTAAAGCCGATAAGGAGCATTACCTATGAAACAGTACGATAACGTTACTATTTTTAATCATCCTCTTATAAACCATAAGGTCGCCATCCTTCGTGACGAAAAAACCAGCATGAAGGAATTCCGCGAGCTTATCGAAGAGATCACCACACTTATGACCTTCGAGTGTCTTAAGGAGGGGGTTCCCACCGTTAAAAAAGAGGTTAAAACACCCCTCGAGGTCTGCACCCAGGAGGTCGTTAAGGATAACTCGATAGTTATCGTTCCCATCCTCAGAGCAGGTCTCGGTATGGTAAACGGAGTTCACGTGCTCTTCCCCTCGGCAAGGGTTGGACATCTCGGTCTTTACCGTAACGAAGAAACCCTTGAACCTTGCGAATATTATTGCAAGATGCCCGAAGGTATTGAAGATAAGCTCGTTCTTATAATCGATCCCATGCTGGCAACCGGCGGCAGTGCCTGCGACGCTATTTTAAAGCTTAAAGAGCGCGGATGTAAAAACATTAAGTTTATGGCAGTTATCGGCGCGCCCGAGGGCGTTTCCAAGGTTGCCGAAACCCATCCCGACGTAGAGATCTTCGTCTCGACCCTCGACCGCTGCCTCAACGAAAACGGCTACATCCTGCCCGGTCTCGGAGATGCAGGCGACCGTCTTTTCGGAACTAAATAATTACTTTAAGGAGAAACAAGGTAGCCCGAACGAGCTACCTTGTTTTTTATGGCGGTTGCACTAATTGAAATTTTGTGTTATACTTTAAAAGCATTATTTTTAAAGGAGCTAAGGTTTATGTCTTTAAAGAAAACGGTAAACGAATTTAAAATTCTTCTTCGGTCTATCCCCGCTACCGTCGTTACTCTTTTTGCGGTAAGCGTTATTTGTATGAATCTTCTTGCCAATAAAACTCTTTTACAGCTTGACTGGATAGCCCTCGACGGAGGTATTCTTATCTCCTGGCTTTCCTTTATGTGTATGGATATAATCACGAAGCATTTCGGACCCAAGGCCTCTACCCTCGTTTCAATTCACGCGGTTATGATAAACCTGCTGACCTGCCTTATTTTTTATATCGTCAGTATAATTCCGTCAAACGCCAATGACTATTCTGCCTACGATTCAATTTTCGGCGGTACCTGGTTCATACTGCTCGGAAGTACGGTGGCCTTTCTCGCCTCGGCGGTCGTAAACGGTCTTTTAAATCACCTTGTCGGACAAATGTTCAAAAGAAAGCCTGACGGAAAAGCGGCCTTTATGACCCGAGCCTACGTGTCCACCTTTATTGCGCAGTTTCTCGATAATTTCATTTTCTCGGTAATCGTTTTTTATTTCTTTGCGCCTATCTTTTGGGACGGCTTTTCCTGGACCATACTGCAGTGTGCTACCTGCGCTCTTACGGGGGCGGTGGCCGAGCTTATTATGGAGGCTATCTTCTCCCCTATCGGATATAAAATATCGAAAAAATGGAAACGGGAAAATATCGGAAAAGAATATTTTGATTATATAGGTAAGGAGGCCTTAAAATGAGAGTTTTAATAACCGGAACCTCAAGAGGAATCGGTAAGGCTATTGCCAAAAAATTTTTAAAGGAAGGACATTCGGTTTTCGGGATCGACCGAAACGAGTCGACCATAAATTCCGATGGCTATACTCATTTTACCCTTGATATAAGAGAGACCGAAAGACTTCCCGAGATCGAGGACCTGGAAATACTTATAAACAACGCAGGAACGCAGAACGAGGAGGATATCGATATAAACCTTAAGGCTCTTATAGGTGTTACCGAAAAATACGGAGTCAGAAGGGGTATCAGATCGATTTTAAATATCGGCTCGGCAAGCGGTCACACGGGAGCGGAATTTCCCCTTTACTGCGCAAGCAAGGGCGGAGTTATGGCCTACACCAAAAACACCGCAAAAAGGATCGCTCCCTTCGGCGCCACCTGCAACAGCTTAGATCCCGGCGGAGTGCTTACCCCTCTTAACCGTTGCGTTATGGAGGACAGCGAGCTTTGGGATAAGATTATGGAGGAAACGCCCCTCAGACGGTGGGCTACACCCGAAGAGATCGCCGAATGGGCATATTTTCTGACCGCAGTAAACGGCTTTTGTACCGGACAGAACATTTTGGTCGACGGCGGCGAAGCCATAAATCATAATTTTATTTGGAAAGATTAAAAACACCCGCCGTTGCGGTTTTATTTTCATCTTCGGCTTCGCCGAGGGAAACATTGAGGTTTAGGGAAGAGGGAATTTCCCGTAAGAGAGATATAAATTTGTTTCCCCTCCTCCCTTTTACCTTGTCACTAACCATTAAAGCTAAACCTCTGCGGCACGCAGAAGAAAAAACCGCCGTACGGCGGTTTTATTTTCATCTTCGGCTTCGCCGAGGGAAACATTGAGGTTTAGGGAAGAGGGACGAGGGAAGAGGGGATTTCCCGTAAGAGAGATATAAATTTGTTTCCCCTCCTCCCTTTTCCCTTGTCCCTAACCATTAAAGCTAAACCTCTGCGAAACGCAGAAGGAAAAACAACCCATAAGGCGGGTGTTTCTCAGTCGGCGATGCGGCCGTCGGTGGTTATGGTGACGACCTGCCACGGGATAAATTTCCCACTTGCAAGCAGGGCCTGCTTAACGGCATTCTCTATTCCGCCACAGCAAGGTACCTCCATACGGACCACCGTTACGCTTTTAATATTATTATTGGCGATTATTGCGGTAAGCTTTTCGGAATAATCAACCATATCAAGCTTGGGGCAGCCGACAAGGTTTACGTGCTTACGGATAAACTCGTTATGAAAATTTCCGTAGGCGAAGGCGGTACAGTCGGCGGCCACAAGCAGATTTGCTCCGTCAAAATAGGGTGCGTTTACGGGAACGAGCTTTATCTGAACCGGCCACTGGGTAAGCTGACTCGATATAGACGATTGCGGCAGATCTACGGGGGAAGTATCGCGTTTTATGGCCCTTGATTCGGTTCCCGGACAGCCGCAGGGCAGGGTGGTCTTCTTAGCCTTGGAGGCAAGGACGGCCGCCTCGTCATAGGCAGGGGCTTCCCTTTCCTCGAAGGTTATGGCTCCCGTCGGGCAGGCGGGCAGGCAGTCGCCGAGACCGTCGCAGTAGTCCTCACGGGTCAAAACGGCCTTTCCGTTTTTCATCTCAATTGCGCCCTCGTGGCAGGCGGCGGCGCAAGCACCGCATCCGTTACATTTTTCGCTATCTATTTTTATAATTTTTCTTATCATATTTTTACTCCTCTCTTGAGTTTCTGTGGCTATTATATTATAATTAGCTCAGAAAGTCTGTTGTTTTTGCAACGAAATGAGGTTTTTATGAAAAAATATTTGAAAATTCTTAAAAATACCGCTATGTTTTCGGGGATATCCGAGGAAGAGATAGGCTCGATGCTTTCCTGCCTCGGGGCAAGGCTTATTACCTATAAAAAGGGAGAATACGTCTTCCGTCAGGGGGATGAGATCGGGAATATAACCCTTCTCGTTGAGGGTAGCCTCCTCGTTCAGCAGGACGATTACTGGGGCAACCGCAGTATTCTCGGAAAAATAGAGGTCGGTGACCTGTTCGGTGAGGCCTATATCGCAAAGACCGGCGGCCCGATACTTAACGACGTGGTAGCGCAGACCGACAGCGCGGTAATATTCTTTGACGTTTTAAGGGTTATTACAACCTGCTCGGCTGCCTGCTCCTTTCATTCGGCGGTGGTTAAAAATCTTTTATTCGCCGTTGCGGAAAAGAATCGCACCTTAGTCAGAAAGCTTAGCCATATTTCGAAAAGGTCAACGAGGGAAAAGCTTATCTCCTACCTGTCAGACGAGGCTAAAAAGCAGAAAAGCTCCGAAATCGTTATCCCCTTCAGCCGACAACAGCTTGCCGATTTTTTATCGGTCGACCGAAGCGCAATGTCAAAAGAGCTCTCTAAAATGAGGGACGAGGGACTTATACGTTTTAAGAAAAACAGGTTCAGCCTGCTTTAAGAAAACGCCCACGCCTGTATAAGGCGTGGGCGAAAATGCTTTATAAAATTATACCATTCCGAGGCAGATCTCGACCAATAGGGCCACAACCACCACAAGGGCCGAAATTATGAAGCCGTGAAGCATAGGACGGATGCCCGATTTTTTCATATCGCCGAAGGAGGTATTGAGACCTATTGCGGCAAGGGCACAGACCATAATAAACTTGCTTATACTTTTGGTATTGGTAACGACTGCGTCGGGTATGGTAAAGATGCTTGCGATAATCGACATCGCAACAAAGCCGAGTATAAACCAGGGGAAAACCTTTACGAAATTAAACTTGAATTTAACCTCTCCGCTGTCTCGGCTCGCCTCAATGGCCTCCCTTCGCTTGATGCGAAGCTGAATAAGGGCAAAGGTTATTACGGTCGGGATAATCGAGAGGGTTCGGGTAAGCTTGACCATCGTAGCGAACTCACAGGCCGCTTCGGAATAGGCCATTCCCGTCGCTACTACCGAGGAGGTATCGTTTACGGCGGTTCCTGCCCAGATGCCGAAGGCCTGATCGGTCATTCCCATTGCCTGACCCATAAGGGGGAAAAGGACTATCATAACCATATCGAAAAGGAAGGTCGCCGACATAGCATAGGCTACGTCGTTATCGTCGGCCTCGATGGTAGGAGCGATCGCCGCAATGGCCGAGCCGCCGCAGATTCCCGTTCCCGCCGAAATGAGGTTTGAAAGCTTCCAATTAAGTCCCAGGGCTTTTCCGATAAAATATCCGCCGCCGAAGCAGGTAAGCAGGGTGAATATCATAACCACCAGCGACATTTTTCCGACGTTTAAAACGGTCGTTATATTGAGGGAAAGGCCCAAAAGAATTATTGCAAATTTCAGAAGCTTTTTCGACGTAAATTTAATTCCCGTCGAGAATATCTCGGTATTTTTAAGGAAGAAATTTATTATCATACCGATAAACATTGCAATAACGGCAGAGCCGATAAGATGCAGACCGATCGCCTTTTCCAAAAAATGCTCTGCGATGCAGGCAATGGCGGCAATGGCGGCAGATAGAATTATACCCGGAAAGAGCTTTAAAATTTTCAAAACAATCACCTCGCTTTTAAGACTCATATAATTATAGCACAAAATAAAATAAAATCAAGAGGTCTTCCCGTAGAGTCGGTAGCCGCCCTATTCGTAACCCACATACACGGCGACCATACCGACGATATGATAATCTCCCTTTAAAGTGCATTAGCATCTGTCTCTTAATAAAAGTAAAACGGCAACGCTCGGAGGCGTTACCGTTTGTAAGTTAAAGTAATACCGTTTTGCCGCTTTTTCTCGACTCGTTGGCGCAGAATACGGTATGATGACTTACTACCGAATCCTCTAAGGTGGTGCAGGAGACCGAGGGCTCGTGACCGTTTATATACTCGACAAAATCGAGGACGAGATTCTCGTCGCCGCCGCCGTGACCGCCCTTAGCGCCTATCATATCCCCCGTGACCTTAAGGTCGAATTCCTGCTCGGAAAAGCCTGCGTAGTTTTCCGACGGGGTCATTTTACGAAGGACGTATTTCGAGTCTTCGAAGCCGCCCTTTATCTCGCCCTTGGTTCCGATGATGTGAATATTGCGCTCGGATTTAGCCGAGCCTCCTATCATACTGAAGGAGCCGGTTGCGCCGTTTTCAAAGTTTACGATAAGGGTCTGATGATCGACGTTGCCGCCGCGGTCGAAATTCCAGAGGCACTCGCCGAAGTGATTATCGGTTTTAAGGTGCTCTATTTTCTCCTCTACCGACATTGCGATCTTTTTGGGATCGTCCTCCCAGACGTACTGATTCCAGCGCGGAACGTCGATGTAATGCTTTTCGGCAGAATAGATACATTCGTTATTATAAGGGCAGTCTACCATACAGCGGTTGCCTGCTCCCTCGGGTTTTTTATCGGGTCCGTACTGAAAATCTCCGCCGAAGCTTGAGACCGCCACGGGCTTGGTGTGATTCATCATCCACATCATAAGGTCGAGATCGTGGCAGGATTTTGCAAGCAGCATAGGCGCAAAGCAGATCTCTTCACTGCGCCATTTTCCTCTGACGTAGGAGACCGACATATGATGATAGTTTACGTGCTCGTTCATCTCTATGGAAACGATATCACCGATATCGCCGTTTAAGATATGCTCCTTTATGGCGCGGTAAAATCTGGTGTAACGGAGCACGTGGCATATTACCACCTTGGAGCCGTTTTTCTTAGCCACCTCGCGGAGACGGTTCATTTCCTCCTCGTTTACGGCAAAGGGCTTTTCGAGAAGAAGGTCGTAGCCCTTTTCGAGGACGGGAATAGCGGTATCGACATGAAGCCAATCCATAGTACCGTTTATTACCACGTCGGCAAATTTCTCACGCTTACAGAGGGCGTCGACGTAATCGAAGCAGTTTTCCTCGGGAACACCGAAGCGGTTCTTCATATATTCCCTGCGCTCGGGGTTGGGGTCGACGATTCCCACGACCTTAAGCTTTTCGGGAAAGGTGAAGGAGACCGATGCGTAAACGTTAGCACGGTTGCCTGCTCCTACCAAAACTGCGGTTATCTGCTTATCCATAACGAAAACTCCTTTTTTCTCTTGACTTTTACTGATTTTTATTTTATCATATTCATAGATAAATAATAGCACAAAACTGCTCTTTTTTAGCAGATAGAGGTTTAGTATATGACGCCGAGAAAAGAAAACCTGCCTATCGTTTTCCCTGCCAACCTGCGGCATTTTATCGACCACCGTTCGGGTGGCCGCTCCCATTGGCACGAGGAGATCGAAATACAGTACGTAGTTTCGGGCACCGCTCAGCCCCTTTGCAACCTTAAGGCTTTAAAGCTCTTCGAGGGGGATATTCTCGTCGCCAATGCCAACGAGCTCCACGCAGGAAACATTGCTCCCGTCTCTAACGAATTTTACTGCTTTCACGTAAACAGATCCTTTTTCACCAACTCGCTGGGCGGTGAATATATCGTTTTCGAAAACCTGATAAGGGACGCCGACTGTGCCGCTATTCTTGATAAGGTGATTGCCTGCTGTAAAAAGGGCGATGCCGCAAGCCGCATCGAGTCGGGCAAGCTGCTTTACGAGTTTTTTGAGATACTTGCCCGCCGTCACACCAAAAATATTATGTGCGAGGCAGATTTTAAAAAGTATTTTAAACGGGAAGACAAGTTTAACGATATCGTTAAATATATCGACGACCATATTGGCGAGGAGCTGAGTGTTAAGACGGTTGCCGACAAGTTTTTTATAACCGAATCCTATCTTTCACACTTTTTCAAGAAGAGAGCCGGTAAAAGCGTTATACAGTACCTAAACGAAGCCCGAGTTATTAAGGCGAAGCTCTATCTTGAACAGTACAATATACCCATAGGCGAGATAGCAGGACTCGTAGGCTTTGACGATATAAACTATTTCAGCCGAAAATTCAGACAAATATGCGGCGAGACCCCAACACAGTACAGATCGAGCTGCAGAGAATAACCGAAATATCGGGTAAGCAAGAGGTAAAAAAAATGAACTATAACTATCACACCCACACCTATCGTTGCGGTCACGCGGTCGGCACCGACGAGGACTACGTAAAAAGAGCAATAGAGGGCGGAATTAAACACCTTGGCTTTTCGGATCACGTTCCTCTTAAATTTTCCGACGGCAGCGAGTCGGGCTTCCGTTGCCCCACCGACAAAGCAGAGGACTACGTCCAAAGCATAAAAGACCTCGGAGAAAAGTATAAGGATAAGCTGGAAATAAAGGTCGGCTTCGAGATGGAATATTATCCGACACTTTTCGCCAATACCGTCGAATATCTTAAAAGCATCGGCGCCGAATACGTTATTTTGGGTCAGCACTTTTTGGGTCCCGAAAACGAAGACTACACTCATACAAGCATGGTAGGGTCCGACTCGGCCGAGACCGTAAAAACTTACGCCGACCTTGTCGTTGAGGGAATAAACACGGGGATATTCACCTACGTTGCACATCCCGACGTTTTAAAGTTTTGCGGCGACGGTGAGGTCTACAAGGCCGAGATGAGACGTATATGCGTTGCCGCCAAGGATAAGGACCTACCGCTTGAAATCAACCTTTTGGGAATCCGCACCGACAGGCATTATCCAAATCCCCTTTTCTGGGAAATTGCAGGCGAGGTGGGCGCACCCGTGACCTTCGGCTCGGATGCACATGAGCCTATCGACACCTATGACGGGGAGTCGGTTAAAAAGGCTTTAAAAATGGTCGAAAAATTCGGTCTCAACTATATCGGCGAGCCGAAAATAAGAATTATTTAAAATTTAAGCCCGCTAAGCGTAAAAACTTAGCGGGTGTTTTTTGTAGCTATTTAATTTGTCTTATGAATTTTGGATATTATCCCGATTCGTTTTATGGTGTAGGTTTCTACTCATCCACCGCTACGCGGTCCCCCTGGTCTCGCTGCGGCTCGGTCTCTCGCGGCTCTGACGACGCACTGTGTCGTCATTCACTACCGCTCGTACGCTTCGCTACCCTGCTAGGGACGTGCATAAAATACACGATCGACGTTATCGGAGGATTTTGCCGCTCCAGGTGACGTTTTCGAGGTTTTCGTACTCGAGGGGCTCGTTTTCGGTGGTGACTGAAATTTCGGAGAAGACCGAATCGGAAACATTTTTAATTATAATTCCCTTACCCTGCATTTTTTCGAAGGTGGGCAGCATAACCGCCTCCCGTCTTATGGCGGGGTCGACAACGCTTTCTACCGAGAAATTGTGAACGCGGAGGTTCTTTACGGGTCTTTCGGGGATTCCGATAATATACATCGCGGCGACGGTAGCCCTTCGGACCATCACGTTATTTATGGAGATGTCCTCTATAACGGGGGTATCGTCGGCAAGAGGACGGGGTCCGAAATCGAAAAGCTCCATATCGTCACAAGAGGCACCGCAACGGTAGAAACCGTTTATCGTAAAGGGACAATAAACCTCGGTCATAAAGAGGTTTGAGAACATAAGCCTACTGACCGAGCCGCCTCTTTTTCTTCTGGTTTTTATTCGGACACCGCGGTCGGTGCCGCTGAATATACAGTTTGAAACGGTTATATTTCTGACACAGCCCGACATTTCGCTTCCGATAACAACTCCGCCGTGACCGTTTAGGAGATTACAGTTCGTGACGGTGATGTTCTCGCAGGGGAAGCGCTTCTGAAGGGGGTCGTTTTCGGTGCCTGCCTTAAGGGTTATACAGTCGTCTCCCACATCGACGATACAGTTTGAAATTCGGACGTTGGAGCAGCTTTCGGGATTTATTCCGTCGGTATTGGGAGAATCGCCGGGGTTCTTTATTGAAATTCCGTCGATTATAACGTTATCGCAGCAAAGAGGATGAACCGTCCAGCAGGCGGAATTTTTAACCGTTATATCCTTAATTTTTACGTTTCGGCAAAGAACGGGCTGAATACAGCGGGGACGCACCATATCGCTGACCTTTAAAAGCTCGGGGGGAAGGCCGGTTTTATTTTTCACCATATCCCAGAAATAGTCTCCCCTGCCGTTTACGGTTCCGCCTCCCGTTACGGTGACGTTTTCGGCGAAGGCGGCGGCTATAAGAGCATAGCGGCCGGGACGGGTGTAGCCGAACTCCTTAAGATCGGTCTGCTCAGGGTAGTCCTCAAAATCCTGACTTCCGAGTATTTCGGCGCCACTGCTTAAATAGAGGGTCATATTGCTTTTAAGCATTATGGTTCCCGTAAGATAGCGGCCGGGAGGGAAGAAGATTATTCCCGCAGAGACCGATTTTATAAGCGCGTTTATGGCTTTTGTGTTATTGGTGACCCCATCACCGATAACTCCGTACTTCGTAACGTCGAAATAGGGCTCGGTAGGGGCGGTTATCTCGGAAGGTTTAATAACCTCGGATAAAAAAGCGGATAAGTTTTCCATAAGGTCTCCTCCAAAGGCAGTTTTTTATATTCTACCATATAAAGCCTTAATTTGGGATTGCTTTTTTGAGCAATTATATTGTAAAAACGCGCATTACTCTATGAAAAGTATGACGGGATAGAGGGTCTCAAGCCTTATATCGAGGGTGTAAACACCGTTGCCCTTTTCGGTAAAGGAGACGGGGGCTTCGGAGCCGTCGGGGAGCATAAGAGTTATTGCCTCAGGCTCTTTTTCGAGGAAGAGGTCAATCCCCTCGGCAGGGTCGATACCGAGAAGGTATGCAGAGGCCATAATTCTTCCGTCGGGCAGGATACCTGCCTTAAAGCAGATCTCCTCGTCGCCTACGCAGTAGACAGGAAGCCCTCCTGCGCGGGAGAATAGGGAGATAAACTGCGCCTTTCGGCTCTCGTTTAAGAAGGCAAAGCCCTGCATATAATCGAAGCTATAGGTAAAGGAGCCGCAGAATACCACCGACAGTCTGCCCTCGCCTCTGTCGAGGCAGGTAACGGCAGGGCTGAGCAGCTGCGCATAGCCGTCCTTTCTGAAATAGTTATGAGAAAGCTCCTCGGTGGAGGGGTTTATCGCGGTAAGCTTTTTCATATTCTTCTGCTTGGTACAGCACTGATCGAGGCTTCCGTCGAAGGTCTCGCCGTGGCAGACGCCAAGGTCCCATTCCTCGACTCTTACGCCGAGTTTTTCTCCGTATCCCCTCTCACAAAGAATCTGTGCCGCCAGGCCGTCACAGAATACCGAGGTCTCGAACATTTTTCGAAGCTCGGCATCGCTGAGCGCTTCGGCGACCTTACCCTCGATGAAGTTAAGTTTTTCCGCTTCATCCGAGAGGTAGAAGGGAATTCCCATTCGCTCGAGGTTTTTCTCAATAATATCGTGAAGGTGGTTATACCAGACATCGCCGACGAATTTCATATACCTTTGTTCGGTGAAGGCGGCCGAAACTCCGACCCATTTAATGTCGTCCGAAAGATCGGCAAGTTTTTCGTACATCTTATGATGCTCGGCCAAAATATCGCGGTAGGCCTTACCCGATTCGGGCTCGAAGGCCGAGGTGCGGGTCAGCCAGTGCTTGGCACCCTTAAGTCCCTCTAAAATTGAGGAGGTAAAATGAGCGTGAAGGTGACGTGCGCTTTTTGCGTAGCGGTTAAATGGAATTGTATCGGTTTCGGCAAGAAGAATATCGATTCCGCGCTTTTTAAGCCTTCTCGCGCAGATAGCGGCGTTTATAATGCCCTTCGTGAATTCTCTTACCGAATAGGGGGCATAACAGCCGTTAGGCACTCGGACCATGGTCGGGTTGCCCTTTCCCGCAAATACCTTATTGGTATAGTCCACCGATTCGCAGATATGACCGCTTGTGCAGTTGATGCCCTGAATGGAGGGGTCGATCTCGTCCATAGCGGTGCGGAAGGCCTTTGCGGCTTCTACCATAGAGTCGCGCTGAGTCTCCTCGAAAACGGTGGTAAGAGGATCGCCTGCAGGATGGGTCGAAATATGCTTCCAAAGGTCTTGCCTTGTCCAATTAAGACCCGTTCTTCGGTTAAATTCGGCCATATGCAGGGGGCAGGCACAGCCTCTTCCCTGACGGTGCATAAGACGGAAATCGTCGTCTAACATAATGGCTTTGGGGTGCTCTTTTGCGAGGGTCCTCATCACCTCGCTGAAATGTGCCAAAAAGCCTTTATCGTAGGGGCAGTAGGAGTTTGAGGTCTGAACCCCGTCGGGACTGCAATTGCCGTCGGCGTCGGAAAGCCCGACGTAGGTCTGAAATGGGGCGTGGGTTATTTCGTAGCCGTGACCGAGGCTTGCCTGAATGAGGATTCCTGCCTCTACGCCCTCTTTAGCGAGACGGTCGCGGTAGCGGGCATAAAGCCTTGCTGCCTTGCCTGCCTTATCCCAGACGGGATCTCCCTCGGGGACGAGTATCATCATAAAAAGCGGCATCGAAAAAGCCCCTCTTTTTACCTGCGCTATTATATCTTCGGCCCTCTTCTCGAACTCGTTTTCGGAAAGGGGGGTTATAGAGTAATTATAAAGCATAATATCTCCTCCTTATGTCCTCATATTAGCATAGAGGAGGCTCTAAGTCAAGGCGGCTTTTCACGAAAGGCTTTCGAAAACATACGGGTTGCAAGAGGCAAATATATATGTTATAATGTAGAGACAGGAGGGGTAAAATGAAAGCGAAATATATAAGCGGCCTGCTTTTTGAGGACGGTCTGCCGAATGGCTCCTATCTTAGCTCCCTTCCCGCGGTAAAGCATTTAGAGGCCGAAAAAGAGCTTCGCTTTTCCTCGAACGTGACCTTTTTCGTCGGGGAAAACGGAACGGGAAAGTCCACCCTGCTTGAGGCCATTGCGGTAGCCTTCGGCTTTAACGCCGAGGGGGGAACGAGAAATTTCTGCTTTTCGACCAACGAGACCCACTCTCCCCTCTTTAAAAGCCTTACCCTTCTAAAAAGAGGCTTTGCCGAGGACGGATTTTTCCTCCGCGCCGAAAGTCTTTATAACCTGGCCACGAATATTGAACAGCTCGACCGAATCGTCGCCCCTTCTCCCACAATTTCTGCAAGCTACGGAGGCGTCTCCCTTCATCATCAGTCTCACGGCGAAAGCTTTTTAGCCATCGTTCAAAACCGCTTCGGAGGCAAGGGACTTTACATTCTCGACGAGCCCGAGGCCGCCCTTTCCCCCATGCGGCTGATGACCCTTATGAGCGAAATGGACCGACTCGTTAAAAAGGATTCGCAGTTTATTATCGCTACCCACTCCCCTATTCTTATGACCTTTCCCGAGGCTCAGATATTGGAGTTTTCGGACAAGGGCATAAAAGAGGTAGAGTATAAGGATACAGAGCATTTTAAGATAACGAAAAGCTTTCTTGAAAGCCCCGAAAGAATGCTTCGTTATCTTTTGGAAGAATAAAACTAAAAGGAGAAAATTTTATGAAAAAGCTTTTATGTTTGACCCTTTGCGCAGTTCTCGTTTTATCCCTCAGCGGCTGTTCCCTTCTTATGGCAGTAGAAGAAAAGACCGCACAAAAGGTTCCCGAAGTCTCGAGTCTCGTTCCCTCGGCCGATAATAACGGGGATATCGATGAGACCGAAGGCCTTAACAAAACTATAGTCTGCCCTATGGAGGACTCGATGTATCCTGCCGCGAATATAGAGCTTAAGGAGGATCTTACCTTTAAGATGCAGGTAAATCTCTACGAGGGCTTTGGCGATATCCTGGGCACATACGAGGAGGACGGTAACGGTAACCTAAGCTTAGAGGTAACCGAAAAGAATTTTTCGGGTTTTGCGGGAGATACCCTTGAGAGCTTTAAGCTTATCAAATTAAGCGACACGAGCTACGAAATAAAGTTTGACGGCATAGATCATGTAGGCGCTATTCACAGCGGTGCAGTCTTAAGCGAAAACGAATAATGCGTAAAAAGCGGAGCTCTTTTCTGAACTCCGCTTTATCTTATTATACTATTTGAGTAACGCTTTAAAAGCTTCTCGTTCTTGAATCGGAAAAATTCAAAAGAGGAATAGTAAAAGCGAGGGGAATTCCCCTCGCTTTTAAGTTTTATAATTTGACCACCTTGCCGGTTGCGATGCTTTCGTACACGGCGTTCATAGCCTCGATGGTACGCTTATGCCATCTTAGGTTGATAAGAGGTGTTTTAGAGTTTCTGATATTATCAACGAACTCGTCTATAAGACCGATCCACTCGTCAAAGTAGGTATACTGAACGGTATATCTGTCGTTCGGACAGCCGTTATGGTAGACGTTGGGTCCGAAGCAGTCGGCCATCATGGTTCCCTTTTCGCCGTTTATGGTAATATTTACCTCCATGCGCTTGGGGAATACCTCCCAGCCGGGGCCGGGCACCTTGATACGCTCCTCCATCTTAGACCAGGAGGGGTCGAGAGAAAAGACGGTTCCGTCCTTCATTCTGCCGATTACCGAAAGCATATCCTCCTCTTCGATATCGGGGCGGATGTTGGGCGCAACCTCGGCATAAATGCTTTCAAAATCGCTTCCCGTCATATGGCGGATCATATCGAAAATATGGGGATGGTCGCAAAGTGCGCCTCCGCGGAAACGGGGATCGCCCTCCTTAATGGGCACGCGTCTTCCATAGCTTTTCTCGGGAACACCCTGCCAGGGGAAGGCCCAAACAGGAGAAAGGGTGATGTTGGTCGCATTAAAGGACTTGATCTTACCGATCTCGCCCTTAGCGAGTAGCTCCTTCATTCGCGCGATAACGGGATTATAATGCATTTCAAGCTCTATCTGGCAAACGAGACCCTTCTTTTCGACAATATCGATCATCTCGTCGTATTCGTCCATATCAAAGGTCGGCACCTTCATGGAAAGAATATGAATACCGCGCTCGGCACAAAGCTTCATCTGACGAAGATGCTCACTGTTTTCGCTGGCAAGAACTACGGCCTCGATCTCGGGGTGTGCGTCCAGCATTTCGGTCTCGCTGTCGTAGCAGGGTATACCCTGCACGCTGTTTAAAAAAATCTCCTTTACCTCTTCATTGGCGGTAGCCACCGCTACCCAATCGAGCTTGGGATTATCCTTAAGAGTCTGATAATATTTTCTCGTATGGCCGTGGGTCATACTCATCATAGCAATTTTTAAGGGTTTCATTTATATTACCTGCCTTTCTCCCGTTTCGGCGGAAATTTTCGCCTTTTCAACCAGCACCAAAAGCTCGGAATCGGTAGCGAGCTGCTCCTCCTCGGTTCCCTTTTGAGCGACGGTAAAGGCAGAACGAACGACCGCAATATCCTCAGCGGAAAGTCCGTAAAGCTCAAAATCGACGTCGGTAAATTTTTGGTTCTCGGAGCCGAAAAGATAGATAGAATCCTGCCTGAGCTGTGCGTCAACGACGACGTCGCAGGCAATACCGCGCTGAGAAATGATCTCGTGCTTATCCTTTGCGGGCTCTCCCTTCTTCAGGGTGGCGGATATCTCGAAGGTGCAAACGATACCCTCTTCTGCGGTTGCGATAACGTTAAGGGTGTTGTCGTTTTGCATAGCGGTAATTCCGACCAGCTTTCTGCCTAAAACGTACTGACAGATATCCAGCTCTCGGTAAAGCTCGGCAAAAACGTCCTTGCCCTTTTCTACGATACGGGCGACACGCATAACGCTGATACCCACGAGGGTTCCGCCCTGAACGATGTTTTTAAGCTCGGTAAATCTGCGTTCAAGTCGGTGTGATAAAAGGGGGATATCACGGCCGTCTATTATAACGGTTTTTTCATCCTTTAGGGTCGCTCTTTTTTCCACGTCGTATTTTTCGATAAGAAAATCAAGCTTTTCCTGTAAATTTGTCATTGCTCTCAGCTCCTTTAAAGCATTTTAACTCTCGGCTTGTATTTTTCGAGGTAGGCCGCGTTTTTCTCGTCGCCGCCCGGGGTGTTTGCGCTTGACCAAACGGGAGGGGTAATGCCTCTGTCGATGCACTGCTTTACACATTCGATCTCAAGCAGGTGTGCAATATAGAAATCGACAATGTTGGAAACGGGTCCGATGGGGGTATCGAGTCCGGGGACGTTTACGACGGCGTCACCGACGGGGTTGAAATCCTCTATGCAAACGTCGGCGTAATCGAAAAGATTCGTCTTATTGGGATGACGGATAAAGTGATCGGCAGGCATTTCCTTTTGCCAGGCCTCGCTTGAAACGGCTATTATTTTAGCGCCCTGCTTTTTGGCCTCCATTGCCGCATCGATGGTTGCGGGATTGATTCCGATATTGTGGAAAATTATAAGAATATCGTCCTTTTTAAGGTCGTAGTATTTTACTATCGAGCTACCGTAGTTTACGGTTCTTTCAAGCTCTAAATATTTAAGGGCCTGATTAAAGACCGAAAGCCCCGTTTCCATTATGGGATTGATGCAGGAAAGGCCTCCCGCACGGAAAAACATTTCTCCGACGGGCAGGGTGGTATGACCGCCGCCGCCGTAAACGTTTATAAGACGGTCGTTTTCAATGGCGTCTGCCATAAGGGAGGCCGCCTTTTTAATGTTTTCCTCCTGAGTCGCATTTACCTTCTCGAGGTTTTCGATAACAGCCTTATAGTATCCGAAATCGTTCATTGCTTAGTCCTCCTTTTTAAGTACGCGTTTATAGTTTCTTCCGATATTGTCCCAAAGCTCAATCGGATCCTTTGCGGCAACGACCGTTCCGTAGCCGCCGCGGTAGGTCCAGGTAGCAAGACGGTCGACCCCTAACTCCTCGTACATATCAACCACTCTGTCGATCTGCGCAAAGTCGTCGGGACGCTTGTTATAGCCCATGATCCAGCGCTCGCTCTGCTTGCCGTATTTCTTAGCCATCGCTACCGTTCTTTCGGTAATTTCGCGGAAGAAGCTCTCGGGCAACGTCCAGTTGATTATGGTGGTAGAGAAGACGTCGAAATAGGGACAGGAGGCTACCATATCCCAGTTATCGTAGCCGCGAAGCTCGGTTACGTAGTAGCTGTTTAAGGTTGCGTGAACGCAGCAGGTTATCTCGAGGTTGGGGTTATACTCCTTCAAGGCCTTTGAGGTATCGCTTAAAGTAAAGAGGGCCTCGCGCCAGCGGAACTGCTTAACGTCGTCGTTCATAAATTTGGGCATTTCGTATCCGTAATATTCCTCGAACCTCTTCACACATTCGGGACAGCGGCAGGCCCAGTCGTCTCCCGCACCGCCCGTGATAGAGGCGTAGGCTTTAGGATAGGCGTAGTGCGGCTCGTCCCAGAAAAAGCCGTCGACCTCGGTGTTCTTTGCGATCTTAAGACAGATATTCTTAAAATAATCGCGGAAGGAATTGGTGTTAAAGCAAGCTGCGTTTAAAACCTCGCCTGTATAGGCCGAAACCTGACGGTGGTGAATATTGTTCTGAAGAAAAAGGCTTACCTGCTCTCCGCCGAAATATTTTCCGATACCCCAGGTATCGGCGATGACCCGAAGACCCAGCTCGTGAGCCGCCTTTACAATATTGTTGATATTGGGGAACCAGAAGTCCACATCAAACTCGGTGATGGCGAGAATGACCGTATCACAGCCGTGATCCTTCATCTCCTTAAAATCTTCGATCGCGTGCTCCACGTAGTTTAAGCCGTAGTAGCTTACCGCCGTGTGTTTAATTGCCATAGCTTTTCTCCTTTTCATTAGTTTTTAATGCTTTCCGCCTTAAAGCGTCATCAACTTAATAATATACCCTATCGCGTGGAAAGCAAACCCACTATTCAACACAAAAGGTGGATTATTCGACTGTTGACTTGTGATATTTTTGTGTTATAATGAGGTGGGGGTGGATAAAATGTTATGCGACGGCAATAACCCTATTTTAAAGATCGTAGGCGTTGAGCGGGTATACTGGAAAAGCGGCGTTTTTGATGTATTGGCCCGCGATTATTCGGCGCTTGCCTTCAGAATAAGCGGCAATACGACGATCACCGCCGACGGAAAGGAATATTATATACGTTCAAACGATATTCTGTATTTGCCTCAGAACGTTTCCTACAGGGCGGAATATGCCGATACGGAAATACTTGTAATTCATTTTATCACCTCTCGGGACGACAAGGAGCTGGAGGTGTATTCCTTTCAGAACGTCGAAAAGATCTACAAGCTGTTTTTAAGCGCTCTCAGCATTTGGAAAAACAAGGAGCCCGGCTTCAACGTCTACGTCCTTTCACAGCTTTATATGATCTTAGGGCTGATCCTCGAAAAAAACACCAAGATAAATCAGCCGGAGCATTTTCTTAAGGCGATTTCCTTTATAAATTCCAACTACAAAAACAGCACTCTTGATATCGCTACGATCTGCTCCGAGGCAGGAATGAGCGCCACCCATTTCAGACAGCTTTTCAGAAAATACTATCAAAAAACGCCGATAGAATATATCACGAGCCTGCGGCTTGAATATGCAAGAAGCCTTATTTCTAACGGTGTTTCGATAGAAAACGCTACCTTTGAAAGCGGCTTCAACGACTCGAAATACTTTGCAAGGGTAGTTAAAAAGCAGTTTGGCTGTACCCCGAGAGATCTTAAGACCTACGGAAAATAAAAACCGAAACTGCTACGCACAGAGATATATAAATCAAAAATCGGAGCTTTTGCTCTGATTTTTTGCTTGTAAATATACCGTTTTTATCGTACAATAAAGAAAACGGAGGTGTTTTTATGATACCAAGAGACCGAGTACTTTCAAAGCTCGATTCATTACTTCGAAGCAACGATTATGCGGGGGCAAAAAGGCTTCTTGAATATTGGCTCGCCGAAGCCGAATATACCCGCGACGGACACGGTATTCTGCTGATGCAAAACGAGCTTATGGGACTCTCCCGAAAGCTCGGCGAAAAGGAAAAGGCCGTAGGCTACGCCGAAAAGGCACTTAGTCAGGTTGAGGCTATGGGAATAGCTGAAAATGTCGGCGCCGCCACCACCTATTTAAACAGCGCTACGGTTTTCAAGGCCTTCGGCGACCCCGAAAGGTCGATCGCTCTTTTCGAGAAGGCAAGGACCATTTACGAACGCGAGCTCTCCCCCACCGACGACCGACTCGGCGGACTTTATAACAATATGGGGCTTACCCTTGTTGATTTAGGCCGCTTCGGGGAGGCCGAGGAGCTTTATCTTAAGGCAATTTCGGTTATGGAATCGGCGGAGGGCAAGGAGCCTGAGGAGGCCATAACCTATCTTAATATGGCGTCGGCGGCCGAGGCCGAGCTCGGACTCCTTCGCGCAAAAGAGAAGATTTCGGCCCTTCTTTCAAAGGCGGCCGAGCGCATGGATATAGGAAAGGACCGCACCGACGGAAACTACGCCTTCGTATGTGAAAAGTGCGCTACCGTTTTCGGCTACTACGGAAACGAGGACTACGCAAGAGAGCTTAGCGAGCGGTGCAGGAGGATATATGAAGGGAATTGAGCTTTCGAAAAAATATTTTGAGGCCTTTGGAAAAGAGGTTTTAGAGACTGAATTTTCGTCGGTTTTGCCTCTTATTGCCGTCGGTCTTGCAGGAAGCGGCTCGGAGTGCTTAGGCTTCGACGACGAAATTTCGGCAGACCACGATTTCGAGCCCGGCTTTTGTATTTTTCTACCCGACGAAAATACCGTCGACCGCAGAACGGCCTTTCTTTTGGAGCGAGCCTACGCAAAGCTTCCGAAGGAATTTATGGGCTTTAAGAGAAGTCCCCTTAGTCCCGTCGGCGGAAACCGTCACGGGGTCATACGTATGGAGGATTTTTTCCTTGAAAAGGTCGGAAGCGGGGACGGCAGGCTTAGCCTCGGTCAGTGGTTTTCGGTACCCGAGCAGGGACTTCTTGAGGCCACAAGCGGAGCGGTATTTTTCGATAACTTAGGGGAGTTTTCAGCGGTCAGAAAAAGGCTTGACTATTTCCCCGAGGATATAAGACTTAAAAAGCTTTGCGGCAATCTTCTCCTTATGGGGCAGTCGGGGCAGTATAACTATAAAAGATGTGTCCTCAGAGGCGACACGGCGGCGGCCCAGATGGCGGTGTTTGAGTTTGTTAAAAGCGCTTTACATTCCATATATTTACTTAACAGGGTCTATATGCCCTATTATAAATGGAGCTTCAGAGGGCTTAAGGGGCTGTCGGTGCTCGGCGGCCTTTCGGGGGACTTAGAGTATCTTATTTCGAGCGGTAACTCCTCCGACGAGGCCGAAAAAAAGGCCGCAGTTATCGAGGATATATGTAAAAAAATTGCCTACGAGCAAAAAGAGCAGGGTTTGACCGACGCAGACGGCGCCGAAATGGAGCAGCAGGCCTACGCCGTAAACGAAAAAATAACCGACCACGCCGTCCGCACTATGCATATATTAAGCGGTGTGTGATTTGGTTTAAATTTAATATTTACAGTGAAAAGCGGCTACGATTTTTTGATCGTAGCCGCTCGGTTTTTGCACAGAAGATCGTTTATGATATAGAAAAAACTATAACGACAATGCCTGAAGCAGGCCCTTAAGATAGCCGATTGCGAACATTCGGCCCATAGCGTCGTAGCCCGGGAGGGTCGAGACCTCCCCTGCCATGGTGGGGACGTGGTCGACGCGGATGGGAACGTCGATACCGTTTTCTCCGTAGACCCTTAAGACCTCGGCCATATCGATAACCCCGTTATCGTGGAAGGTCTCGCGGAAGGCTTCGGGGATACCTACGGTATTTCTGAAATGAATAAAGAATATCTTATCCCTGAATTCCTTTATTACCTCGGGCAGGCTTTCGCCCATAATAACGTAGTTTGCCTGACACATGGTTATGCCGAGACTGTCGCTTTTCAAAACGTCGTTTACGGCGCGGCGGATGTTTTCGCGGCTTATCATTATACGCTCAACCTCTCCGAGTCGGGGTATCGGCGGATCGTCGGGATGAAGCGCAAGCTTTATGCCGTACCTTTCGGCCTCGGGAATAACTGCCTTTATAAAATATTCGTAGTTTTTCCAAAGCCGGTCGGCGGTTATCTTTTTATCGGTTGGAGTAAAGTCGGAAAGGTTGAAGGCGGTTACCCTTGCCCCTCCCCTTTCGGGGTAGTCGGAACGGGTCCGAAGCCAGCCGATATGAGCCATCCAATTAAAGCAGATGGTTTTTATACCGAGGCTTTCCATTATGGGGAACATTTTTAAAACCTTTTCGATGGACTCGTCACGTTTTTCGTCTCCTGCCTTTATATGGTCGTGGAGGACATTGGGCATAGGCTCGATTATAACGGGGGTCACACCGAAATCGGTAAAGCGCTTATAAACCTTGTCCCAATGGGTCTTGTCGGTAAGGTCGAAGGACTCCTCCTCGGGCAGACGGATAACGGCGTGTTCAACTCCGCACTGCTTAGCAACCTCCCACGCAAGGTCTTTTTCGCTTCTGAAATAGTCGGTCAGCAGCATATCATTGCTCCTTATTTGCTTTTTAAGACATTATATCTCGGTTACTTATATTAGTAAAGAAATTTCATATTACGAAACGGTAATAAGATAGGCCGAGTTGGGGGTAAGGTCGAGCTTTACTCCGTTACCGTCGTATTCGCCATCGAAGATGGGCTTCGGTCTACCTTCCTCGCGGAGAGGCTTGATTTCTTCACCCGACAAAGGCTCGGTACTGCCGGGTATAGGCCAAGGGGGCAAAAAGCAAGATAATTCTTTTCAAAAGTGTACAAAAATCGCACAATAGTGTATTGACTCGAAGGCTTTTTGGCTTTAAAATCAGAATATCTTTAAGGAGGTATATTTATGAGATTTACTATTGCACAGATCGGTAACCACGAAACGGTCGCCTTTGCCGCCAGAGAGCTTAAAAGACTTATCCTTAAAATGGACCGTTTTCTTACCACCGATATAAGAATTTACGATAGCTTTGACCCCGAGGTAAAAAGGGTCGTTTGGGTCGGCCTTGACGGAAGTCTTAAAAGAAGTCTCGACGAGACGGTAAGCATTAAGGTCAAAAGTGGCGCGGGAATTATAACCGGCTCTAACGAGTGCGCCGTGCTTATCGGCGTTTACCGCTTTATGTACGAGCTGGGCTGTCGCTTTATCCGTCCCGGTGCCGACGGCGAAAAGATCCCCGAAAGAAGCCTTTCGGCTGAGGACCTTACGGTAGAGGTTCTCGACACCCCCTCCTACCGTCACAGAGCGGTCTGTATCGAGGGCTCGGTCAGCTTCGACCACGTTTACAATATGATCGACTGGCTCCCGAAGGTCGGAATGAGCGGATATTTCGTTCAGTTCTTTACCCCCTCCACCTTCTTTAAAAGATATTATAGAAAGTTTTACAAGGATCCCGCCGATCCCGATTTCGAAAACGAGCTTACCGACGATGACGTTGACAGTATGATGAAGGTCATCGAGAAGGAGATAGCCCTTCGAAGCCTTAAGTTCCACGCGGTAGGTCACGGCTGGACCTGTGTTCCCTTTGGTATTGAGGCTTCGGGCTGGGAGGAGTATACCAAGGAAATTCCTGAAGAAACGAAAAAGCTTTTGGCCGAGGTAAAGGGAGAGCGAAATATTTTCCAGTGTGCCCTCAATACGAATCTTTGCTATTCTAACCCCGAGGTTCAGGAGCGTATGACCGACGCTATGGTGGAATACTGCAGGACACATCCCGCGGTAAATTACCTCCATTTCTGGATGGCCGACGGTTCTAATAACCACTGTGAATGTGAAAACTGCAGAAAAATGCGTCCCTCCGATTTCTACGTTCAGATGCTCAATAAGCTCGATAAGAAGCTTACCGCAGAGGGAATCGAAACCAAGATAGTCTGCCTTATCTACGTTGACCTTTTATGGGAGCCCGAGGAGGAAAGGATCGAAAATCCCGACCGCTTCGTCCTTATGTTCGCCCCCATTACCCGTACCTATTCGGCCGCCCTTAACGACTTTGACAAGAGCGCTCCCGTAGAGCTTGCTCCCTATAAGAGAAACGAAAACAAGATGCCCTCCTCGGTTGCAGAAAATGTTCTTCGCCTCAAGAAGTGGCAGGAGACCCACCTCGCCGACGACAGCTTCGATTTCGATTATCATCTTATGTGGGATCATCACTTCGACCCCGGCTATTATAACGTTGCGAAGATCCTTCATAAGGATATGTGCGAGCTTGAGCTTATAGGCCTTAACGGAATGGTTAGCTGTCAGCTTCAGCGCACCGCATTCCCCACCGCCCTGCCCCTTTACGCAATGGCAAAGGGTCTTTGGGATAAGAACAGTAAGTTTGAAGACGTTTCCCGTGAATATTTTGCCGCCGCCTTCGGAGAGGACGGCGAGAAGGTTGAGAAGTATTTAAGTGAGCTTTCAGACCTCTTCGATCCCGTTTTCCTCCGCGCAAACAAAAAGGTTGAAAAGGATGTGGCTATCGCCAACATCGAGAAGGCAAAGGCCCTTATTAAGGAATTCTCCGCAAAGGAGATAAACAAAAAGGCCGACACCTCCCCCGACTGGAAATACCTTCAGTGCCATGCCGAAATGGTGCCCTTATTTGCCGACGCTCTTATCGCAAAGATAAGCGAAAACACAGATTGGCAGCTATATAAAAAGATATTCGACCAAACAGTCGACAAAAACGCCCATATCACCGACACGGTTTTAGACGACGTTTTTATAAAGGGAGACTCGTGGTCGTTGCTTAACCGCCACCCGCAGAAGTAATATATCAAAGGGCTACGATCATAAAATCGCAGCCCTTCGGACCGTACTCTTAAGGACAAATTGGTTTTGGAACAAAACTGCTCCTGCCTCATTGCCTCAAACCCTCTAAGACACAAAGTATTTCTTCGGTTTGTCGGCTTCGAGAACAGAACAAATTTTT
>SFWF01000078.1 GCA_004560045.1 bacterium
AAATAGTATTTAAAGAAAAAGAGAAGCGAGAGGTTAACGGTAATACTTGCAATAAGAAAAAGCTTGGCTTTTTTCGGAGAACTGTCAAGATTTTTTGAAACATTATATCCGCAGACGTAATCGACTACGGTCGAAAAAAGCATAATGAATATATATATCGGTTCGCTCCAGCCGTAAAATATGAGACTTACCAAAAACAGCGCCGCGTTTCGAAGGGCTAACTTTCCCGCCGGAATCAGAAAATAAATGAGAAAGCAGGCAGGTAAGTAGAGATATAAAAATTCGAGAGACGAAAATACCAACTCCGCTTCCTCCTTTTCCGGACTTTAAATTCTTTTGCTGACTATAGGATCCCAGTGCGCCTTAAATTCGGCGAATCTTCCCTCATCAAGAGCCTTTCGGATCTCCTCCATAAGGGTATTATAAAACCAAAGATTATGCATAACCAGAAGACGTTGTGAAAGCATTTCCTGCGCCTTTAAGAGATGACGAACGTAGGCTCGGCTATATCTTCTGCATACGGGGCAGCCGCAATTTTCGTCGATAGGACGCATATCGGTAGCATATTTATTATTGTTGATATTGATAATTCCCGACCAGGTAAAGAGATGACCGTGACGGGCATTTCTCGAAGGCATAACGCAGTCGAATAGATCTACTCCCCTTTCGACTCCGTTTAAAATATTCGAAGGGGTGCCGACACCCATAAGATAACGTATCTTATTCTTAGGCATATAGGGCTCAACCGCTTCGATAATTTCATACATAACCTCGGCAGGCTCACCTACCGCAAGACCGCCTATAGCGTACCCGTCAAGATCAAGCTCGGCTATCTCCTTCATATGCTCTACTCTAAGATCGGCATAGGTGCAGCCCTGATTTATACCGAAAAGCATCTGCTTTGGATTAACTGTACCCTCCTTAGCGTTAAGCTCGTCCATTTTGGCCTTGCAGCGCTTAAGCCAACGGGTAGTTCTTGCGCAGGATTCCTTCGCGTATTTATATTCTGCAGGATTCTCAACACATTCATCGAAGGCCATTGCTATTGTGGAACCAAGGTTTGACTGAATCTGCATACCGGTGATCTTTCGAAGCGAAGCAAGGGAAAAGACCTGAAATCCTCCGCTATCGGTAAGGATAGGGCCGTCCCAGGTAGTGAATTTATGAAGTCCGCCACACTCTCTTACGAGCTCGTCTCCGGGACGAACGTGAAGATGATATGTGTTTGAAAGCATTACCTGACAGTGCAGCTCCTTAAGGTCCTCTGGCGAAACACCGCCTTTAATTGCGGCGCAGGTAGCGACGTTCATAAAAGCGGGGGTCTGAACGGTTCCGTGAACGGTCTCGAAGGTCGCTCTGCGTGCCGTACCTTCGGTTTTAAGTAAAGTGAATTTGGATTTTTCCATTGTATCTCCTGTAAACTGAACGGGATGTCGGGTACGGCGTCCCCGACGGTTGCCGTGAATTATTTTATAAACATTGCGTCGCCGAAGCTGAAGAAACGGTATTTTTCTTCTACGGCGGTTTTATAAGCATTCATTGTGTTTTCGTAACCCGCAAAAGCAGAAACAAGCATAATAAGCGTACTTTCGGGCAGGTGAAAGTTGGTTATAAGGGCGTCCATACACTTAAACTCATATCCCGGATAGATAAAAATATCGGTATCTCCGTCACACTCTTTTATACATCCGTGAGCGGTAGCGGCGCTTTCTAAGGTGCGGCAGCTTGTGGTTCCTACGCAGATTACCCTTCCGCCGTTTTTCTTGGTATTATTTATAAGCTCAGCCGTTTCGGCGGGAATCGCATAGTGCTCGGAATGCATTTTATGGTCGGTTATATTGTCGGCTTTTACGGGACGGAAGGTTCCGAGACCGACGTGAAGGGTTACATAGCCAATGTTGACGCCTTTGCTTTTTAGATCGGTAAGCATTTCGCTAGTAAAATGCAGTCCCGCGGTGGGAGCGGCGGCCGAGCCTAATTCTTTAGAATAAACCGTCTGATAACGTTCCTTATTCTTAAGCTCTTCGGTAATATAGTGCGGAAGAGGCATCTGACCTACCTCGTCGAGAAGAGAATAAAACTCGCCATCGCAGTTAAACTTAATTATCCGGTTACCCTCAGGGGTAGATTCTAAAACGTCGCAGGATAGCTTATCGCTAAACTTAAAGGAGGTTCCCGGTTTTGCTCTTCTGCCGGGACCCGCCAAGGATTCCCAGGTATCGTTTCCGAGGTTTTTAAGAAGCAGAAATTCTACCCTTGCTCCCGTGTCCTCTTTAGTTCCGTAAATTCGCGCAGGAAGAACACGGGTATTGTTCAGAATAAGGGTATCCCCTTCTCTCAGATGATCAAACAGAGAAGAAAATACGGTATGCTCAACCTTTCCGTTTTCTCGGCTTAAAACCATAAGTCGGGAGGCGTTTCGAGGCTCGATAGGGGTCTGAGCAATAAGATTTTCGGGTAAATCGTAAAAAAAGTCGCTTGTTTTCATAATATTGCACAACTCCGAGGGTCACATATTAAAATAGTTCGGCATAAAATATATTTGACAAACATCTGTCAGGATGTTATATTAAGATGTATGGATTTTACGCTTGATAACGAATATATTATATAAAGTATTCGCCAAGAATTCAACAGTTTTTTATATTATTTTCTTACCCGTGGAAGGAATGTGATCATCATGAAGAAATATAACGTGGGAATTATCGGTGCTACAGGAATGGTTGGTCAGAGATTTGCCCTCTTACTTGCCGATCATCCTTGGTTCGACGTTAAGGTGCTTGCCGCCAGCGGAAGAAGCGCAGGAAAAACCTACGAAGAAGCTTTAGGCGGACGTTGGGCTATGACCAAGCCCGTTCCCGAGAAGCTTAAAGGAATGACCGTTTTAGACGCCGTTGCCGATATGGAAAAGGTTGCCGCTGCTGCCGATTTCGTATTCTGCGCAGTAGATATGAAAAAAGATGAGATCAAGGCTCTTGAAGAAGCTTACGCAAAGCTCGAGTGCCCCGTTGTTTCAAACAACTCTGCTCATCGCTTCACCGACGACGTTCCTATGGTCATCCCCGAGATCAATTCCGACCACACCGCCATTATCGAAGCTCAGAGAAAGCGTCTCGGTACCAAGAAGGGCTTTATCGCAGTTAAATCCAACTGTTCGCTTCAGAGCTACGTACCCGCCCTCTATCCCCTTGATGAGTTTGGTGTAAAGAAGGTTCTCGTCTGCACCTATCAGGCAATCTCGGGCGCCGGTAAGACCTTTGAGCGTTGGCCCGAAATGATCGATAATGTAATCCCCTACATCGGCGGCGAAGAAGAAAAGAGCGAAAAAGAACCCCTTAAGATCTGGGGTAAGATAGACGGCGACAAGATCGTTTGCGCCGACAGTCCCAAATTTACCGCACAGTGCCTCCGTGTTCCCGTATCCGACGGACACATGGCCGCAGTTTTCGTAACCTTCGACAAGAAGCCTACCAAGGACGAAATTCTTGCTAAATGGAAGGAGTTCTCGGGCGCTCCTCAGAAGCTCGACCTTCCCAGCGCACCCAAGCAGTTCCTTAACTACTTCGTAGAAGACAATATGCCCCAGACCAAGCTTAACCGCGAGCTTGAAGGCGGAATGGCCGTTTCTATCGGACGTCTTCGCGAAGACAGTCAGTACGATTATAAGTTTGTATGTCTTTCCCATAATACCCTCAGAGGCGCCGCAGGCGGTGCTGTTCTGCTTGCAGAGCTCCTTTGCGCTCAGGGTTATATGGACTAATTTACAGAAGGTATGAATTATGAAAAATACTGTTTTTGAGGGTGTTGCAACCGCCCTCGTAACCCCTATGTATGATGACGGCACAATAAACTACGACCGTTTAAAGACCCTTATAGATGAGCAGATCGAAGCCGGAATCCCCGCTCTCGTTATCTGCGGTACTACGGGTGAATCCGCAACCATGACCCTCGAGGAGCATTCCGAGGTCATCCGAGTTGCGATCAAGCATGCCGCAGGACGTGTAAAGATAATCGCAGGTGCAGGAAGTAACGATACCGCTTGCGCCGCCGACCTCGCAAAAGAGGCCGAAGAAGCAGGCGCAGACGCGCTTCTTATCGTTACGCCCTACTATAATAAGGCTACTCAGGGCGGTCTTGTAGCGCATTACAAGTATATAGCCGAAAGAGTATCTCTCCCCATAATTCTCTATAACGTTCCTTCGAGAACCGGTTGCAACATTAAGCCGGAAACCTACGCAAAGCTTGCCGAAATCGATAACATCGTCGCAATCAAGGAAGCAAACGGCGATATCTCAAGCGTTGTTAAGACCCGTCTTCTTTGCGGTGATAAGCTTGATATCTATTCCGGTAACGACGATCAGATCGTTCCTATAATGGCTCTCGGCGGAAAGGGTGTTATCTCGGTTCTTTCTAACGTTATGCCCAAGGAAACGGTTGAGCTTTGTGATAAGATGTTCAGCGGAGATGTAGAAGGCGCCGCCGCAATGCAGGTTGAGCTTTCCTCCCTCATTGACGCGCTTTTCATCGAGGTCAACCCCATTCCCGTTAAGGAAGCAATGAACCTTATGGGACTTGGTATGGGTCCCCTCCGTCTCCCGATGACTCCTATGGAGGAAAATACCAAGGCAGTCTTAGTAACCGAGCTCAAGAGGTTTGAGCTTATAAAATAATTTTAAATGGCAGGTTTTTAACCTGCCATAAAATTTAATATTCAGGAAGTAAATACTATGACTAACATAATTTTAAGCGGCTGTAACGGCAAAATGGGCCGAGTAATTACCGACTGCGTAAGTAAGCGTGATGACTGCAAGATAGTTGCAGGTGTTGACCTTAACACAGAGTCTCTTTTCGGCTATCCCGTATATGACAGCTTCGACAGAATCTCCGAAAAGGCCGACGTAATCATCGACTTTTCACATCCTTCGGTTCTTGATAATCTTCTAACCTTCGCTAAGGCAAATTCCCTGCCTTTAGTTCTTGCAACAACCGGATTTTCCGCATCGCAGACCGAGCTTATTAAACAAAGTGCCAAAGATATTCCCCTTTTCTTCACCTTCAATATGTCGCTCGGTATAAACCTTCTTGTAGCCCTTTCGAAGAAGGCCGCAAGCGTTTTGGAGGGAAGCTTCGATATTGAAATAATCGAGAAGCATCATAATCAGAAGATCGATGCTCCTTCGGGAACCGCAATTATGCTTGCAGAGGCAATCAACAAAACCCTCGACGAAAAAATGATGTATGAATACGACCGTCATTCCAAGCGCGAAAAGCGTCCTGCCAACGAGATAGGAATTCATTCTATACGCGGCGGAAATATAGTCGGCGAACACGAGGTTCTTTTCGCAGGCCACGATGAGGTTATATCTCTTTCTCACAGAGCTACCTCCAAAGAGGTCTTTGCCGTAGGCGCTCTTAAAGCGGCTCTCTTTATGAATGGCAAAACAAACGGTATATACGATATGAACGACGTAATCTCGCTTTAAGGAGCTTTAAATGATAGTTAATACCTTTCCTTCAAACGACATAGCAATCGTTAATGCGGTAAAGGACAGAAAGATAATCTGTGCCTTTCACGACATTGACGGAACACATTCACTTATTCGAAACTGGCCTCCCGTTATGAGCCGCGTCCTTTACGATACCGCCGTCAACGGAATCCCCGATGACCTTACCTCAGAGGACAACATAAACCGTCTCGTTTCTCTTTGCGGAGTCGAAGACCTCGAAGAAACAGATCGTTTCTGCATTGAAAGCGCAGGTCTTTCGGCCCTTACGCAGATGGAATGGGCTATCCGCCGTAATATGGAAATGACAAACGGAAAATTTGACAGTGAGACCAACTCCGAAATAATAAAGCTTATCTGGGCAGGAGAAGAAAAATTTGAAAAGTTTGACGAGCCGGATGAATACCTTGATTATCTCTCGAAGGTTACGCCTAAGCTTTTCTGGGTCTACGAGCAGGTTTTAAACCGCTTTTGCCGCGACAACAATCTTAAAAAAGCGAAAGAAAATCCCGAAGAATTCTTAATTCCCGGCTCTAAAGAATTTATGAGATATCTTCACGATAACGGAATTAAAAATTATTTCGTAACCGGCGCCGTCGTCGATAAAAGCATCGAGCCTCCTATGGGAATGTACGAAGAGGTTTTAGGCCTCGGATTTGAGATAGGCGAAGGCAAAGAGGTTGAAAACATTTACGGCTCTACCTGGGAAGAAAAAATACCTAAGGAAGAGGTTATGAAGCGTCTTGTAAAAGAGCTTGGAATAAGCGGCGAAAACGTTCTCGTTGTCGGAGACGGGCGTAGCGAGATCACCGCAGGCGTTTCACTTGGTGCCGTTACCTTAAGTATCCTACCTAAAGAAGCCAAAAGGCAGAGAGAGCTACATACCGAGCTTGGAACAAATATGATAATTTGTGACTACACTTCGGAGGACTTAAAGAAAATCATTAAATAAGCCAACAAAAAAGAACCATCGACAGATGGTTCTTTTTTAATTACATCTTAAGCGCTACACCCTTGTCGGCAAGCTCGGCTATTACCTTATCGGTAACGGCCTTGACCTCTTCGCCCGTAAGAGTACGTTCGGGATGAGCAAATGCGATGCGAACGGTGATGGATTTACCGTTTTCATCCGTATAGGTATCGACAACGCTAACGCCCTTAACGAGCTCACAGTTCTGAGCGTCGATAGCTTCCTTAATGGGAGCGAAGGTGTTCGAAACGAAGGACAGGTCGATCTCCATTCCGGGGAAACGGCCGGGCTCCTCGTACTTAATGCCGGCGTTATCGATATAAGCGAAAGCCTTGAAATCAAGCTCGGCATAAACGATAGAAGCTTTTTTGTCTATTTTCTTGGAAACTGTGGGATGAACGATTCCGATCTCGCCGACAGCCTTACCGTCACAGATAACGGTATTAAGGTTACGAAG
>SFWF01000079.1 GCA_004560045.1 bacterium
ATGCAGGTACGCTTCGGATAGAAAAAGCCAAGGAGCTTCTTATAAGCGAAAGGCAAAGCGTATCGGAAATCAGCGAGCAGTTAGGCTTCTCGGATCTATATCATTTCAGTAAAATTTTCAAGGAAAAAACCTCCTATTCGCCCCTCAAATACCGTGAGCTTCACAGAAGATAAAAGCCTTCCGAATGAATGCTAAGATCGTTATGCTTGGAGTGTCATTTTAATCATAGTCCTTTGGTCGGGTGTAGCATACACCTCGACCGCCGATAAAGAGGTCACCCTTCTCCCTGAGGAAAAGTCAAAACGGCAACCCACGGTTTAGTTCGTGGGTTGCCGTTTTGTTTTGATAAAATTTGCAGTGTTTCAGGGACGGTTCGCGAGTCGTCCCTACGACGGTTTCAGTAAAGCTTTACGGTTCAGGCTCTGATTACTGACAACGGTTTAAGCCTTTTTGACCGTGACTGCGGTTTTGGAAGCAATCTTGTCGATCCACTCCTGCACCGTTTCCTTTTCGGGGAAGGTTAGATCTGCCAGGGCGTAGTCCTTTCCGAGCTGTTCCGATTTTCCTTTGCCTAAGGGATGATAGGGCTCGACGTTTATTTCAAGTATGTTTTTGAGCTTATTGGCTGTTTCGGCGATACCCTCAAAATGCTCCTCGGTGTCGTTTACGGTGGGAATAATTGGACAGCGAAGGACGGTCTTGGCCCCCATTGAGTCAAGCATAAAAAGGTTTTTAAGGATAAGCCCGTTATCCACACCGGTATATTTCTTATGAAGCTCGGGGCTTGTCAGCTTATAGTCCCAAAGGAAGATATCGACGTAAGGAGCTACCGCTTTGTATTTTTCACTATCGGCAAAGCCGCAGGTCTCCATACAGATATTGAGTCCCTTTTCTTTACCCTGCTTTAAAAGCTCAAGAGTAAAATCGAAGCTTAGCATAGGCTCTCCCCCCGAAAGGGTCATTCCGCCACCCGAATTTTTATAGAAGGCCTCGTCCTTCATAACCTCCTTAAGGGCTTCCTCCACCGAGGTCTTTTTACCCGCGATCTCCAGAGCGTCGGCAAAACAGGCCTCGGCACATTTACCGCAGGCGACGCATTTTTCGCGGTCGAAGGTATGGCCCTCGGCCGTAACGGTATGAAGCCCCAGTGGGCAGGCAGGGACACAGCGGCCGCAACGGGTACATTTATCCTCGCGGAAAAGAAGCTCGCTTTTCATACTTTTCGACTCGGGATTATGACACCAGAGGCAGTTTAAGGGACAACCCTTTATAAAGACGGTGGTACGGATACCGGGGCCGTCGTTTACGCAGAATTTCTGAATATTAAATACGTTTGAGGTCATAGCTATCACCTGAAATATAGTATTTTCTTTAATATACCATCCGTTTAGCTTTTTTTCAATAGACAAAATTGCATTTTTGTATTTTTTGTAACTTAGATTAAAAGTATGATACGGCGAAAACAGTTGACAAGTTCATACAAAAAATTTATTATTAGATTATAATAATATTATTAGAGGTATAGTTATGCGCGATTTCACATACTACGCACCAACCAATGTCTTTTTCGGAAAGGGAAAGGAAAACCGGGTCGGCGAAATTATAAAGGGCTACGGCTTTAAGAAGATAATGATGCAGTACGGAAGGTCCAGCATTAAGGCAAACGGCCTATACGAACGCGTTATGACCTCCCTTAAAGCAAGCGGCATTGAGGTCGTCGAGATGGGTGGAGTTGAGCCCAATCCGAAGCTCGATTTTATAAGAAAGGCCGTAAAGGTCGCCAAGGAAGAAAAGGTTGAGCTTATTTTGGCGGTAGGAGGCGGAAGCGTTATCGACTCCTCAAAGTTCACCGCCCTCGGCGCCGCAAACGATTTTGACGTTTGGGACCTGCCTATGGGCAAGGCGACTCCTGAATCGGCCCTGCCCGTAGGATGTATTCTTACCCTCGCCGCGGCAGGAAGCGAAATGAGTGCTTCGGCGGTTATGACCAATATGGAAGAAAACCTTAAAAAGGGCTTCGGAAGCGAATATAACCGTCCCCTTTTCTCGATCTGCAACCCCGAGCTTACCTATACGGTAAATAAATACCATACCGCCTGCGGAATTACCGATATTATGGCCCACACCATGGAGCGTTATTTCTTCCCCTGTGAGGATACTCCCCTTACCGACCGAGTCGCTGAGGCGGTTTTAAAATCGGTTATTGAAGCGGGCACCGTTCTTATGAGTGACCCCGAAAACTACGAGGCAAGAGCCGCTATGATGTGGGGCTCCTCCCTTTCGCATAATAATCTTACCGGCTGTGGCAGAGAGAACGCCTTGGCCGTTCATCAGCTCGAGCACGCACTGTCGGGAGAATTTGATCACATCGCCCACGGCGCAGGTCTGGCCGTCCTTTTCCCCGCCTGGGCAAGATACGTTTACAGGGCCAATATCCCCCGCTTCGCGCAGTTTGCGAGAAGGGTCTGGGAGGTAAATGAAGCCGACGACGAAAAGGCGGCCGTGCTCGGAATTGAGAAAATGGCCGAGTATTTCAGCAGTATCGGAATGCCTTCGAGGCTCAGAGATTTCGGTATTGAAAATGCTTCGGAGAGGCTTGCCGACCTTTGCTCCTTTGGTAAAACAAGGGTCGTAAACAGTTATATTCCGTTAGATTTTGATAGGGTAAAAGAAATCTTTGAAAGCTGCTACTGATAGAAAGGAAAAATGTTATGAAAAAAATTGTTTGTTTATTACTGACACTTTGCCTTATTATAACGGTCGGCTGTGGCGGCAAAAAGGATGACGATACTTCTTCGGCAATCTCCTATTCCACCTATAAGGGATGCATTAAAATTCCCGACGAGGTTCCCACAAGCTTTATTTTGGCACCGACGCAGAATACCACCTGGAGCACCAAGCTTACCCTTAATAAGGACGGTACCTTTACAGGAGAATACCGTGAGACCCTTGCCGACCAGGTTGAAAACGACACCGAATACACCTTGATCTATCTCTGTAATTTCGAGGGTTATTTTAAGGATATAAAGAAGGTAGACGAGCATACCTATACCCTTACCCTCGGCGAATACACAATGCAGTACGCTCTCGGTGACGAGTGGGTGGAGGGCAACGTTTACTATCAATCCACCGAGCCTTTCGGAATAGCTAACTCTGAGGAATTCGGGCTTTATCTCCCGGGCAAGACCACCGAGGGACTGAAAGATAACTTCCTTATGTGGGTAAATCATAAAACTCTCGGCGGAAAGCTCGACACCTACGTGCTCCATAACACCGCAGTAGGCTACGGATTTGTTGAGGCTGACCAAAAATAACCGAAGCTTGGTATGCATATACTACACTATAGACACATTTGCCCGTAAAAGTCTTAATAACTTGATTTTCACGGGGCTATATGTTATAATATAGCAAATATGATTTGTCGAGGTTTGTCTTATATGGTCATTTGTTTGCGCCTATTTGTACTTTTCCTTAAATGTATATATTTCTTCTTAAAGCTTTTACCCGTTAAAAATAAGATCGTTTTCATAAGCCGACAGAGCGATAAGCCCTCCAAGGATATGACAATGCTCGCTAAAAAGTTTAACGAAAAGCTCGACGGATATAAATGTGTTTTCGTTACCAAGAAAACCCGTAAAACCGTTTCCGACGGCATTAAAAGCATCGGCGCTATGCTTCGTCAGTGCTATCATCTCGCAACCTCAAGGGTTTGTATAACCGACGGCTATAACATTCCCATAAGCGTTTTAAAACACAAAAAATCCCTTAAGGTCGTTCAGATATGGCACGCTATGACCGCCGTCAAGAAGTTCGGATGTCAGTGTCTTGAGGACAAGAAAAAGGCCGCCATTGCCAAGGTTCTCAAAATGCACAGAAACTACGACTACATAACCTGTGCCGCCCCTTCGATGATACCCGTATTTCAGAAGGGCTTCGGCTACGAAAAGGATGTTTTCGTACCCATCGGACTTCCCCGTTTAGACCTTCTTACCGACCCCGGCGAGATCATAAAGGAAAGAATATATAAAAGGTACCCCGAATTTAAGGGAAGAAAGCTCGTTTTATACGCTCCTACCTTCCGCGAGAACGACGACTACAGGATCGACGAGCTTGCCGCCCGCTTCGAGCAAAGCGATTATATTCTTATTGTTAAGGCTCATCCCCTTACCAATCTTTCGGATGAGCTTCGCGAGAAAATATATACCTGCGATATGTTCTCGGCTATAAATCTTTTAACCGTAGCAGACGCGGTTATTTCGGACTATTCGGCCTTTGCGTTAGAGGCGGTGGCCGCCAACAAGCCTATCTATCTTTTCACCTACGATATCGATTTTTACAGCAAGCACCCCGGTATAAATCTCTACCCCTACGACGACCTTCCCGGTTGTGTACACGAGACGGCCGAGGGTATATTCAGCGCCGTCGATTCGGGAGCCTGCACCCCCGAAATAGTAGCGGCATACAGACAGAAATATCTGCCCACGACCTCTGGCAGCGTTACCGAAAAGCTTGTCGATTTTGTTATTGATAAGTGTTTAAACGACAATGAGAAAGCTTAGAATTTTAATCAGAGAATTTATTAAAAAGCATAAATTTATACGAAAAATCGTCAGATTTACCTTACTGCATCTCCGCCGATTTTCGTATAAAATAACGACCGCCGGTTGTCAAACCGACAGCAAAACGGTGGTTTTTGCTTGTTTTCAGGGTCTCTCCTACTGTGACAGTCCAAAGGCTATCTACGAGCATATTAAAGCCTTGGAGGCTTTTAAGGATTTTCGTTTTATATGGGCCTTTAAGGAGCCCGAAAACTACGATTTTCTAAAGAGCGAAAGAACTTCGGTAATAAAGGTCGATTCCAAGGCTTTTTATAAGGCCCTCGGCCGCGCTAAGTATTGGATATTTAACTATAAGATACAGGATCATTTAGATCCGAAAAAAGATCAGGTCTTCCTTCAGTGCTGGCACGGAACCCCTCTTAAGAGGCTTGGCTGTGACCTCGAAAGCTTCGAAAACGCTATGAACACCCTTTCGGAGATAAGAAAGCGTTACAACATCGAAACCAAGAAATTTTCTTACTTCCTCTCCCCTTCCGCATTTGCCAGCGAAAAGTTTATTTCGGCCTGGAATATGAAGGCGGCGGGTAAAGAGTCGGTTATTCTCGAAGAAGGCTACCCCCGAAACGACCTGCTTAAAAACTACACCGAAGAGGACGTTTTAAGGGTCAGAAGGGCTCTCGGCATCGAGGGCGGTAAAAAGGTCATACTTTACGCCCCCACCTACCGCGATAATCAGCACTCGACGGCGAGCGGCGGATATACCTATAAGACTGAGGTGGATTTTGACCGTCTTAAGGATGTTTTCTCGAAAGAATACGTTATTCTTTTCCGTCCGCACTGGCTCGTTGCCCGTGAATTCGATTTTGAGAAATACAGCGGCTTTGTTTACGACGTATCGGGCTTTGACGATATAAGCGAGCTTTATATTGTTTCAGACCTGCTTATAACCGACTATTCAAGCGTATTTTTCGACTTTGCCAACCTTAAAAGACCTATGATCTTTTATATGTACGATCTCGAAGCCTATCGCGACGATATCAGAGGCTTTTATCTTGATATAAGCGAGCTTCCCGGAGCAATCGTCACAAAAGAGGATGAGCTCATCGAAGAGATAAAGAAATCGGTCAATTTCGAATACGACGAAAAGTATAGGGTCTTTAACGAAACCTATAATTATTTAGACGACGGACAGGCCTCTGCCCGAGTTGCAAAAAAAGTTTTCGATTTGTAAAAGGATTCATAATCCAAAAACGTATATCAAAATAACCTGAGGAGAATATCTTATGAAAAGAATTTTAACCTATGGAACCTTTGATCTGCTTCATTA
>SFWF01000080.1 GCA_004560045.1 bacterium
TCTGAGAATTTATTTTTATCCCCCGAATATACCGCTTCCTCCACAAGGGTTATATATTCCGTTATGAAGGCAAGCTGTTTTTCGTTTTTTACCTCGCTTTTTACGGTATAAAGGTTCTCCCCCACACCAAAGGTTACATCCCCCTCGTCAGGGGCTCTGGCGTAGCGGTCGAGCTCGATAAGAAAGCCGTTTTCATACCCCGCAAGGCTATCGTCGACGGGAACGCGGCCCTTTGCGACCTCTATCTGCTCGGTCAGCTCGTAGACTCCCTCGTACTCCCCGTTAAGATAGACGTGAACGGCTAAAAAGCAGGGGGACACGGGTATTCCCGAAAGCATTTCGCCAAGTCGCTTTGCGGCGAAATTTCTGAGCATCGTCCTGTCTCCGCGGTTCGGAATAAGCACCCAGTCGCGGTTAGCGTCGGTATCGATACCGAAGGGATTTACCTTTTTATCGAACTTAAGCTTATAGGGGAACTTTCCGAAGCGCTGCGCCACCGAGAGGCTTCCGTTTCCCCTTACCCTTACGTTTGCGGCGAGGTTTTCGAGAAGGTAGTCTTCTCCTTCGTTTTCGAGGCCGACGGTACAGCGTATACTTTCCTTATCGTCGGGTATGGGCTTTCCCCGCTCGGTCTTTATTCGAATTACGGGTATGGTTTCCCGCTTGGGCTCCGCCTCGGGAGGAGCATCGGGCTTTGAGCTTTCGGATTTTGAGCTTTCGGATTTTGAGCTTTCGGATTTTGAGCTTTCGGGGACGGGCTCGGAGGAGGATGGCGTCTGCGACGGGGAGGGCGGGGAGGAGGATGACGTCTGCGACGAGGAGGGAGGGGAGGAAAGGGTCTCCTCGGTTTTTTTACCGCAGGCGGAAATACTCATAACGACGGTAAGCGCCAAAATCGCGCACAGTATTCGTCTCAAAAGCTCACCTCCCGATAATTCTACCCCCATACTACCATAAATTCGGGACAAAATCAAGGCCTATGCCCTTGACAATAGCTTTTTTACGTGATATAATTTTCAAAAAATTTCGAGGTGTTTTTTTTATGAAAAAACTATTAGCATTACTTTTATGTTTAGCCCTTGTCCTCAGCTTTGCGGCCTGCAGCCCCGTGAGCAACGATAGCATCCGCGGTTCTGTCACTCAGAAGCCTTCGGCAGACGCAGATAACGACGATACCGCCGACGAAGAGACTCCCGAATTTTCCATCGGCGTAAATACCGGTAACAAGTGGGAAAACAGCTACTTAGGTCTCGGCTGTAAGCTTAGCGACGAATTCACCTTCTACGATGATGACGAGATCGAAGAGCTCAACCGCAACACTATGCAGTCCTTAGGCGAGAGCCTCGGCGACGATTATCTTGAAAGCATCAAGGATCTCGACTTCTTCTACGATATGTACGTTACCACCGAGGACGCTTCCTCTACCATTAACGTTATGATCGAAAACCATACCGCTTCCGAGCTCATTGGCTTTGACGCAAAGAAGAGCATTGAGAAGACCTTACCCAACCTTAAGTCCTCCTACGAGGGAATGGGCTACACCAATGTTCAGGTAAGCGCTACCACCTTGACCCTCGCAGGCAAGACCTTCCAGGCCGCTAAGCTTACCGCCGATTTCCAAAGCCTTACCGCTACCGCATATTCGGCTATGGGCAGAGTCGGAAATCATCTCTACTCTATCGCCATCTTCTCCTTCGATCCCGAAAAGCTCCAGGAGCTTATCGATTCCTTCTACGTAGTAGACTAATTTATCTGTCGCCCCCGTTTCATACGACTCGGGGGCTTTTAAACTCTATGAAAAGACCATTTATGCTTATCGGAGGTGGAATGATTTTCGCCTCCTTTTTATTACCCGTAGCGGGCGGTCTTGTTGCGGCAGGAACGCTTATAGGAACGGCCGTTTTAGCCTTTTGTCTGTGTCCGAAGGATAAAAGCTTTTGGCCGAGAGCCGCGGTCACCTGTACCCTGCTCGTTTTGGCGGCGGTACGGTTTTTATCCTTGGACCTTTATATTTCGCATAAAACCTCCCGTTTGGCCGAATACGACGCCGAGATAGAGGCCATAGTTTACGATATTGAGCCACAGAAAAATACGAGCCGCTTCTATCTCGATATTATAAGCTCCACCGAGGAGGCGGCCGAGGGTATGTCGGCGGTGGGTTATATGTTCGAGGCTGTGACCTTTTCGGCAGGCGATAAAATACGAGCCGAGGTGACCTTCAAGGAAAACGACGACCGATATAAGTATTCCGATTTCGATTCGGGTAAATATATTTCGGTCAAGGTAAAAAACTACGCTATTCTCAAGCGGTCGGCCTCCCTTTTTCACAGCTTCGCCGATAAAGCGCGAAGGGGAATTCTGTCGGCCGCAAACAGTCTCGGCGCCGACGACGAGGCAAAGCTGCTCGGCGCGGTTCTTATAGGAAACAAGCGGTCGGTGACCACAGATATAAGCGACTACGTTCGGGCAACGGGGACGAGTCATATGCTGGTCGTTTCGGGACTTCATTTAGGTATTCTCTGCGGTCTCGTGATGCGGCTTTTAAAAAAGCATACCGACCGTCGGCTTACGGTTTTGATAATGACCCTTTTCGTAATTTTCATTGCGATAATTTGCCTATTTCACATTTCGATATTGCGCGCGGGGCTGACTTATATTATAATGCTTATAGGGATGCTTATCTTCAGAGACAGCGACTCGGAAAACTCCCTCGGTATGGCGACGACGATACTTGCCTTTTTCTTTCCCTATCTGTTTTATAACGTCGCCTTTATGCTTTCGGCCGCCGCAACCTTTGCGGTAATAGGCCCTGCCGGCAGTATTCTCGATACCTTCCGCTTCGGCTTTAAGGGCTCGCCGCTATATCTTCGTGCACTTAGACATATATTCGAGGTATTTACCGTAGCGGTCTGCGCCCTTATTCTGACCCTGCCCATAACCGTTTGCTATTTCGGCTCGACCTCCCTTATAGCTCCCCTTTCGAACCTGCTTCTCAGTTTTTCGGTCACGGGGATGCTGGCGGCGGGTATGCTCGGAGCCCTTATATGGTTTGTGCCTCTGCTCGGAAAGGTCGTTTCCGTACCCTTTATTTTCGTTGCGAGACTTTTTGCGGGATATTTTCTCGCTACCGTCAAGATAATTGCCGAAAGCGGTATAGGCTTTATTGATATATCCCCCGATAAATTCATTTTCTGTGGAATTATTACGGCACTTTTTATACCGACCGTTCATTTTATATGTAAAAAAGTAAATTCAAAAAAGGAGATAAAGCCGCGTGCTTACCGAAAAGACCCTGAAAGCCTCGATTGAGTCGGGCAGTCTGCTCCCGGTCTATATTATCGCCGGAGAGGATATTTATCTTAAGAAGCAGGCTCTCGACCGAATAATCAAGGCGGCCGTCGAGCCCGACGACGAGATGAATCTTATAAAATACGAATACGGTGTAAATCTTCAGGAGGTCTACGACGAGGTAAACGGCTTCCCCCTTATGGCCGATAAAAAGTGTGTCGTTTTTAAGGATTTCGACCTTGAGGACGCCGACAAGGCCGAATTCGAAAAGTTTTTGGAGCTTGCCGGCGAGTCTTATGAGACCACGGTTTTCGTTATTTATTTCGGTTCTGCCGAAAGTGACGTTATAAAATCGGCGAAATTCAAAAAGCTTGTTTCGGCGGTAGAGGGCGCGGGAGGCGCTTTCGTCAAGCTCGACTATAAAACTCCCGAGGAGCTTGTGCGCTGGCTTTCGGCCTCGGCCAAAAAGCAGGGCTGTACTTTAAGCCCTCAAAACGCGCGGTATATAACCGAGATCTGCTCCCTCGATATAAGCGTTCTTACCCGCGAGCTTACGAAGCTTTGTACCTTCGCCGGATCGGGCGAGATCACGAAAGAGATCATAAACAAGGTCTGTGTTAAGTCGGTTGAGGCCGAGGTCTGGGACCTTTCGAAAAAGGTGCTTGCAGGCGACTCGGCGGGGGCGCTGAATCTTCTTGACGAGCTTTACTATATGAATATCGAGCCGATCGTAATTTTTTACAGTATTTCGTCGGCCTACGTCGATATGTACCGTGCCTTTTGCTGTAAGGCCGAGGGCAAAAAGCCCGAGACTATGGGAGACGCCTTCGCTCTTGGCAAACGCGGCTTCGTGCTCTCCCGTGCGGCAGGAAATCTCAGGCGGTTCGATAAGAAAAAGCTCGACATCTCTCTTGACGCTATCGTAAAAACCGAAAGAGAGCTAAAAAGCTATTCGGGAAACGATCGTGCCGCTATTGAAAAGCTTATAGTCAGACTCATATATATTATGAAAACGGGTGAAGCCCTTGATTAAAATAAAAGAGGCAATAATCTGTGAGGGAAAGTACGATAAGATCCGCCTTTCGGGTATTTTCGACACGGTTATCATAACCACCGACGGCTTTAGAATCTTTAAAGACCCCGAGAAAAAAGCCCTTATAAAGCTGTTGGCCGAAAGGCAGGGCATCGTAATCCTGACCGACAGCGACGGTGCGGGACAGCTAATAAGAAAATATCTCGAGAAGTTAGTTCCGAAGGACAGGGTCAAAAACCTTTATCTCCCCGAGCTTCAGGGCAAGGAAAAGCGCAAGACCTCCCCCTCCGCCGCAGGGCTTTTGGGGGTTGAAGGCACCGACAACGAGATAATCCTTGCGGCCGCAAAGCGGGCGGGAATACTTTCGGAAATAACCGAAAAAGAGGGAAAGAAAATCTCGAAAACCGACCTTTTTAATTTAGGTATTTCGGGCGGCGAGGGCTCTAAAGAAAAGCGCAAAAGCCTTCTTTCCTATTTAAAGCTCCCAACCGTTCTTACCGCAAACTCCCTTTTGGAGGTTATAAACTCCCTATACTCTTATGAAGAATTTCTTTCGGAGGCAGAAAAATGGAACCGAGAATCGGCTCAAAGCTGAAGATACTTTATATAATCGATATTCTTAAAAAATATTCCGACGAGGAGCATCCCATAACCGCTACCGAAATATGTGAGCACCTTTCGAAATACGGAATTGCCGCCGAGCGAAAGGCTATATACAGCGATATCGAAAACCTTATTTTTTACGGCTTCGATATAATAAAGACCCGTTCTCCGAGGGCAGGCTTTTTTATGGGCGCCCGCGAGCTTGAGCTGCCCGAGCTCTATCTTCTTATAGACGCGGTTCAGGCCGCCAACTTTATTACCCCGAAAAAGACCCGCGAGCTTGTGAACAAGCTTGAAAATATGATGTCGGGAGAGCAGGCCAGAGCAAGGGAAAAGAGCGTTTTCTTCGAGTATAAAAACAAATGTAAAAACGAGGAGATATTCATAATAATCGACGGGCTTCGTACCGCTATCGAGCAGAATAAAAAGGTCCTCCTTAAGTATCAGCACCGAAAGATCGACGACGGCCGTCACCTTACCTTTACGCAAAGGGAGTTTGTTATAAGCCCCTACGCCCTTATCTGGATGGGCGACCATTATTACCTCGTTGGCAATAACGAAAAATACGACAACCTTATGCATATGCGACTCGACCGTATGAGGGGAGTCACGGTGCTTAGCGAGCCGCGACGCCACCACAGCGAGGTATCGAATTATAAGGATATATTTGATATCGCCGATTATGCAAGCAAATCCTTTAATATGTTCGGCGGAGAGGTGACCGACGTTGAGTTCACCTGCAGTTACGGTATTTTAGACCAGGTCATCGACCGATTTTCGGAAAATATTTACCTCGCAGGCATTACCGACGAGACCTTTACCTTCAGAACAAAGGGTATGATAAGCGAGGGACTTGTGGGCTGGATACTGCAGTTTGGCGGGGAGATTGAGGTTAAATCGCCAAAGAAACTCCGCGATATGATAACCGAAAAAATCGATCTT
>SFWF01000081.1 GCA_004560045.1 bacterium
AATTGCCCGAAAACGGCGCTTTTTCCGTAATAATGCGTTAAAAAGTCACGGTACGCGTCAGCGTTACCGTGACTTTTTGCCTTTTCTTACATAAAAATCGTCCATTTATCTGTGCGTAGCAGTTTTGTAGGTGTAAATTTGTTTCCAAAGCGAAGCTGAAAAACGCAGTAATACTGCCGTATTATGAGGCTTTTCAGCAAGATTTGGGGCAAATTTACCCGAAAAACCAAATTTTCACTATGGCGCGCACCCGTAATCCCTGCGCTTTTTGTATTCAAGTGGGGTCATTCGGGTCTCGCTTTTAAAGACCTTTCTGAAATAACAGTCGTCGGTAAAGCCGCAAAGGTAGGCAATATCTGAAACCGACGCATACATTCCCGAATCTATAAGCTCCTTCGCACGGCTTATCTTTATGGAATTTATGTATTTTACGGGGGTAGTTCCGTAAACGTCGGAAAACACTCGCCGAAAATAGGTTCCGCTGATCTTACACATTGCGGCAAGTTCATCGGAGCTTATCAACTTATCATAGCAATTTTTCCTTATATAGTCGATAGCAGGGGCAATTATTCGCGTCTTTGAGGAAGGTATATATTTTTGAGCATACTCGTTTTCCATAAGCCCGAGTATCTCATAAAAGATCGAACGGATCTTGTAATCATAGGAGGTCCTGCGCTCACGATAAAGCTTTTCCGCGGCGGCAAAGAGATTTTGCACCTTTTCGGGAGAACGAAGCTCAAGAACAAAGGGATTGGAAGAAAGGTCGTTTACGGTGAGAAAATTTATACACCAACAGCCCTGCCCTATCTTACCACTTTGAATTACGTTATAGTTTGAGCCCTTTGGTAGGTAAACGATGCTTCCCTGCCGCGTCTGAATATCGGGTCCGTCTATAAAGGAGAATACCGTAGCTTCTTCGGGATAGTATACGATTCCGTGGAAGTAGCGGTTTCGGTGGATCGGAGTACCCGTACCCGGGGCAACAAAATGACAACCGATAGTTTCGTTTAAAATTATAGGTTTTTCAAAAAAATCTTTCATGATCTTCCCTCGTTTATGACGGGAGGAGTAAACCCCTCCCCTAAAAGTATTCTTTAAATACTGTTTTGTATTTTACATTAAAATACACCTATTTTCAAGATATTTTTGATTTTTTGTTTTGTTTTGAACTGATTTTACTTTATTTACATTGATATAAGCGTCGCAAAAGAATATAATGCAGACGGAAGGTGATTCTTATGATAAAGTTTTATGACGACAAAAAAGAAATTCTCGTTTCACAGTATACCGACGCCGATTGGATAGAGGACAGCGGCCTTTCGGTCGATGAGTTAAACGAGGGTATCTTAAAAATCGACGAGGAATATAAAGACAAGGGGCTTTCGCTCTTAAAGGCAAAGCAGTTTGAGTTCGTAATGCAAAACGGACGAATCGCGGTAGAGAAGGAGGATATTTTCCACGATAAGCTCAGCGCCGTAAATCTTATAAAACGGGCGGGGGAAAAATATATCTGGCCCACCTACCCCGAGGAGGACAGAAAGCTCTGCCGCCTTTTTTACGATTCCGGTGCGGCAGATTTTTATCACGATTTCGGCCACACCTCTACCGATATGGAGCGGCTTTTAAAGGTAGGATTTAAGGGAATTATTGAATTCGCCGAAAAGTGTGAAGCCGAAAAAGAGAATATAACCGACGATCAGAAAAACTTTTACCTTGCAGTTAAAACGGTTTTCGGTGCTTATATAAGCCTGGCGAGAAGGCTTTCGGAGGCGGTAAAGGAAAGCGACCCCGAGGGAGCTAAGGTGCTTCTGAGCCTTGCAAAAGGCAGACCCGAAACCCTCCGCGAGGCGCTTCAGCTTGTTGAGCTTACCTTCTATATTCACGAATTCATTTTCGGTACCCGTATCAGAACCCTTGGGCGCCTTGACCGAATGCTTTTGCCTTTTTATGAGGCCGACCTTAAGCGCGGCGTTTCGGCAGAGGAACTTAAGGAACAGGTTAAATTCTTCCTCTTTAAGCTTTGGAGTATGAAGGTGCCCTACGATATCCCCTTCCAGCTCGGAGGAATGGAAAAGGACGGCAACGAGGTTACGAACGAGCTTTCTTATATAATAGTTGAAAGCTATATGGAGCTTGACATATACAGTCCGAAAATTCATATCAGAGTTTCGGAAAACACTCCGAAGGATTTTATTCTGCTTGTACTTTCCTCTATACGCGCAGGTAAAAGCAGCTTCGTATTTGCCAATGACGGTGCTGTTATAAAAGCCCTTAAAGGGGTCGGTATCGCTGATGAGGACGCGAAAGACTTCACCTTTATCGGCTGCTACGAGCCTGCGGTTTATGCCCACGAGATAGGCTGTACGGGAAGCGGACACTTAAACGGCGCCAAAATGCTCGAATACGTTTTTACCGACGGCTTTGACCACAACACCAAGCAGCAGGTTGGCATCCATACAGGGGTACCGAAGAGCTTTGAGGAGTTCAAGGCGGCGGTAAAGGCGCAGATAAGTCATGCCACCGAGATCTCATTAGGGGTTATTACACGCTGTGAAAAGCGTTACTCCAAAATGTATGCCGATCCGATTCTTTCGGGGATGCTTACCGAGTGTGTTGAGGCGGGTGCCGATGCCTTTACGGGAAGCGCAAAATATAATAACACCTCCTTTTATATGCATTTTATTGCAACACTTATCGACTCGCTTTGCGCCGTGAAGGAGCTTGTTTATGATAAGAGCATAGTAAGCTTCGAGAAACTCAGAGATACTCTTCTTGCCGATTGGGAGGGCGCAGAGGAGCTTCGTCAAGCGGCACTCTCCTGCCCCCACAAATACGGCAACGGCGACCCGATTGCCGATGAGCTGACGGTAGAGTTTACCGACTATTTCGGTAGTCTTGTAACCGGCAGAGCTAACGGCAGAGGCGGAAGGTTTAAGGCAAGCTGTTTTTCCATCGACCACTACGTTAAGAACGCACATTTTGTTCTCGCCTCCCCAGACGGCAGAAAAAATAAGGAGCCCCTTTCTAAAAACCTTTGCGCTACCACGGGAATGGACAAAAACGGAATTACCGCCCTTATAAGCTCGGCTTCTAAAATCGACTACACAAAATTCCCCAACGGGAGCGTGCTTGATTTTTCGCTTCATCCGAGCGCGGTGCAGGGCGAAAACGGTCTTGAGGCCTTCTATAGCCTTATTAAGACCTATTTCGACCTTGGCGGTATGGCGGTACAGGGAAACGTCTTTTCAAGTGATGTACTAAAAGCGGCGCAGACCGACCCGAAAAAATATTCCACCCTTCAGGTCAGGGTTTGCGGCTGGAATGCATATTTTGTAAACCTCAGCCGACCCGAGCAGGACGATTTTATAAGAAAAAGCGAAATGTCTTAAGGACAGGCAAAAAATATGACCCTCTTCATAAACTTAAATGAAGGGGGTTATTATTTTGCTTTCATTACTTATACAGATAGCATCAAGCATATTCTATTTTGCGCTTCATATTACGGGGATAGGGGCCTTTCCGCCCGCCCTTACGGCAAAGGAGGAGGCCGAGCTGCTCTCCCGTATGAAGCAGGGGGACGACGAGGCAAGAAAGAAGCTTATCGAGCATAATCTGCGGCTTGTTGCCCATGTAATAAAGAAGTATTACAGCTCGGCCTGCGACCAGGACGATCTTATTTCGATAGGCACTATCGGACTTATTAAGGCGGTTTCGACCTTTAAGGCCGAGAAGGGCAGCAGACTCGCTACCTACGCTTCCCGCTGTATCGAAAACGAGGTTTTAATGTATTTCAGGTCGATACGGAAATCAAATCAGGATCTTCATTTCGGAGATCCGATAGAGGCCTCCAAGGACGGAAACGCGCTGACACTTATGGACGTTATAGCCGACGAGGTCAATATTGCCGACGAGATAGACAAGAAGAACAAGCTTCAGCGGCTTGAGGTTCTTCTTCATACCGCCCTTGACGACCGAGAAAAGGAAATAATAAAGCTCCGATACGGGATCGGAGCAGATAAGGAGCTTACCCAACGGGAGGTCGCAAAGCTTCTCGGAATATCGCGAAGCTACGTCTCCCGAATAGAGACCTCGGTTTTAAAAAGGCTAAGACAGCTACTATAAGGTTTTAAACTTTATTTTTTCTTAGGTCGGATATGACGATCACCACGCTTGCGGCAATTACCAAAACGGTTCCGATAATTTTGGTTTCGGTTACCGAGTCGCCGAGTATGGCAATTCCCAGCACGACGCTTATTATAGGCTCTAAGGCACTTAGTATAGAGGCCTTTGTGCTTCCGATGATGAATACGCTTTGCTGAAAAAGAAGGACGGCTCCGACCGTTACCGCAATGGTAAAGGCTACGCATATCGCCCAGCCGACAGAGGTTTGCGGCAGGGCAATCTGACCCACGGCGGCGGCATAAACCAGGGAACAGCTACCCCCTATTCCGACGATATAAAAGCTAAGGGTAGCGGCAGGTATATCCTTATACTTAAAGCGAGCCAGCAGAAGGGCGTATATGGCCATAGCAAGGCCCGAAAGCAGGGCACAAAGGCTTCCCGTTATATCGAGAGAGAGTCGCGGGTCGTAAAAGAGAAATATTCCCGCCACGCATAGAACGGTACCTGCAAGGGCAAATTTGTTAAACCTCTCCCTTAGAAATATTGCTCCTCCTACCGCCACGAAGACGGGATATATAAAGTGAATTACGGTCGAGACCGAGGAATCGATATACTGATATGAAACGAATAGTAAAAGAGGGGTTAAAAACATACCGAAAAAGCCTATTAAAAATACCGAGGGCAGGGCTTTTAAGGGAATTTTAAGGCTTTTGTTTTTTAAAAAGGCTATTGCCGCAAGCAGAGGCAGTGCCAGCAGGCTTCTGAGGGCTACGAGGGTAGGCGGAGTTACTCCGTCGGCATAGATATAGCTCGCCACAAGGGGCATACTGCCGTAGATCACCGCACTGCATACAGCGGCCAAATAACCTTTTAATTCTTTTGTTGTCAGCATATTATTTTATATTCTCCGCTCTTAAAATATAGGCGTTCTGCTTCTCGGTAAGGGGGGCTTTGGCCTCGTTTTTCTTGCGATATTCCTTTGCGCGGTCTATTATACCCGAAAATCCAAGAGAAAGCAAGCTATCCCAATCGGGCACCACGTGATCGACTAACCAGTCGTAACCGTTTACGTAGATTCGGCAGTTATCGAGGACACATTCAAATCGGTGGTGCTTCCTTCATTATAAGAAATTTTCAGGGTTTGGAAATGTTGAAAAGAGAAAATTTGTAATTTTTTGAACATATATTAAATTTTACATTGCCTTTGATGCTTTTTGTGTTATAATGATTAAAAGTCGAGTTTTAAACGGAGGCGTCTGCAAATGCTTTTTGAGAATTTGCATATTTTTGAAATATCCTCGGTAACGAGGTACGAGGACGAGAAGAGGCTTTATCCTATGAAAAATACGGGAAGGCTTCACTGTGGCTTTTTGCTTAATGAAAAGGGAGTTGAATATTACCACTTTAAGGATAAGGATATTACCGTTACTCCCGGAACGCCGCCCTGCCGGAGAATCTGTTCGGCGGCCTGTCTGCCCGTTATGCCGCACATGGCCGGTATAGAGGAATATTTTGAGTAGGCATTGCTTACCATAAGCTGCGCAATGAGCGACAGCAGCAGACCTGGGATGAGAATGATTACGGTCCAGTCCCAAAAGAACATAGGTTTTACTCCTTGCCGTATCTGCGGCCTGCAGCAAGCGCTCGGGCATCATGGTGCCCCTACACGCCCTAATCGCCTCCGACACGCGCTGTGCACGGATCCCC
>SFWF01000082.1 GCA_004560045.1 bacterium
GGTAGCCCTTTGTATTATGTACTGCTTTGTATCGTGCTTCGTTGGCAACTATATCATCAAGGGTACCAAAACGGCTTATAAATTTACGGTCATAACCTATAGGCCCGACGAGATAATAGACGATATTACCCATATTATGCGAAGAGGCTCGACGAGAATAGAAGGCGTTGGCGCATATTCGGGACAAGAACGCACGGTTATAATCTGCGTTGTAGACAGACATCAGCTAAACGACTTCAGAAACATAATAGACAATCATCCCGAGACCTTTGCCTTCAGCGAAACGGTCACCGAAACATACGGAAATTTTAAGAAATTAAAGCGACTATAATCTGTAACACAAAAACATCTCTGTGTCTAAAAACGCAGAGATGTTTTTTGCTTAGTATTTAATTTCGGCGTCGAAGCCTGCGCCGACGTTGAACTTTTTGATGCCATCTCGGGAGACGAGCATTACGTCGAAGCAGGGCTCCTTTTCGTTTGCCCATCCGCGGGAAAGGATGGTAAATGCGGGACCGTCTTCTCTTCCGGGAGATCCTCCGCCGCCGTTTGCGGTAGCGGTGCCCGATCCGATATGTGCAAACCGTCTTTCCTCATCGAACCAGACCAGCTCGGAATGCATATGACCGAAATGATAAACGAGGATCCTGCCCTTATTCTCGGTATAGTCGACCTCAATTCCGCTTTCCTCGTCGAAGAAGGTAAGCTTATTCTGAAAAGCGTCGAGCAGAGCGGTAAGCTCTTCGCCGCCGGGGGTGTTCTCGAAATTGAACTTATTATTCATTCCGATATGGCAGAGAATTATTACGTCGCCATCAAAATCGGGAGTTAAAGCCTCCCGTGCGAGCCACTTAAGCTCCTTTTCCGAATGACCGTAGAAAAGCATATCGCGGGTGCAGGCGGTGACGTTACCCTGCTCGTCGAATGGCAGACGGGCGTCAAAGGTATCGAGGGCGACTACGCGGGTAATTCTATCGCCCTTTTTGATATCGTAATAGTAATACTTGGAATATTCATATTTGCTGTCGAAGACGGCGGTTTCGGGTATATAGGGAGTAAGGAAATGCTCCTTCCAATATTTATCGCTGAAAACGATCTCGGGTTTAATATTTCCGCCCCAGGGGTGGTAGATGCGGTGAAAAGAGCCGTCGTCGTGATTACCCATAAGCACGATCACAGGCTTTCCCGAGGCCTTTAAGGGGTCGAGCTGACGGGTTATCTGACCGCTTGCGATTTCCCTTGCGTTTTCGGCGGTCTCATACCCGTTTATAATATCTCCGCCGACACAGATAAAGTCGATAGCGTCGTTATTTTTTGCGATCTCCGCTACCGCCTCAAGCTGCTTTATCATTCGGGCCTCTCTGAGGGCGACCCACTCGGGATCTTGATAACCGGTAAGATTACCGTTTTCGTCTTTAGTAAGGTATGCGCCGCCGTGCAGGTCGGTTATAAAAATATATCCTACGTCGCCGCTGCTGACTACCTTCAGTTTATCGGAAATTTCTTTAATATCCTTATCGTAACGGTAAAACAGTTCTTCGCTCATTTAAAGAGCCCCCTTTCAGATAACTTTATTATATAACATAATTCCGAAAATTCAAGAAAAAAGCACTCCTTCGTGAACCGAAGGAGTGCTTTTAGAAGGTTAGCCAATATCGGGATAGTAGTAGGTCTTAATGTCGGCGCTGCCGTAGCTGAACTTACGAACAACATTTTCGGAAGCGGTAACGACGTCGGTCCAAGCAGCACCCGACACGATCTGCCAGAGGACGGCATTTGACGAATATGAAGCCTTATACTCGTGGTTATGACCTGCGTGGAAGGAAAGAACGTTTCCGTCGGATGAACCGAAGTTTACGTTTATTCCCATTGCATCGTTTACGTAGGAGGTCTTGTTCTGGAACGCGGCAAGCATATCCTCTACGATAGCGGAGTTATAGGCAGTATATTCGCCGATAAGGGGCTGATGCGAGAAGAGAACAACGTCGCCCTTAGCCGATTTAAGGGTCGCTGCAAGCCACTGAAGCTGATCGGCGGAGTAGGCCATTCTGCGGCCGCCGTTATACTCGAGAACCTCGCCCGTTTCAGGATTCATAGCGTTCTTGGTATCCATACAGTCGAGAACGATAACCCGCTTATCCTCGCCGTTCTTCTGATAATCGTAGTAGTAATACTTGGAGAGCTTGTCGCCGTTAACGTCAAGATAGTTAGGATCCTGAACGATGTCTGCGCTTATGAACTCCTTGGTAACACCGTTGTACCAGTCACGGTCACTTACCATCTCGGAAAGGTAGAAGGTAGGATTGCTCGTACCGTTTTCAGCGTTAAGTGCGCTATAGTAGAGGGACTGACCTCTGTTATCGTCGTGGTTACCGCAGATAACGAATACGGGCTTAGTGCTGTTCTTTAAGGGAGCAAGGATGGTCTGAATCTGACTGATGACGAATTCGCGGATGTTAGACACCTTACCCTCGGCGAGAGCCTTCTGATACATGGGACTGTCGGGGGTCTCGTAGCCGTTTACAAGGTCGCCGCCGATAACGATGAAATCGATGTTATCGTTGGAGTTGGCGAAGTTTACGATATTGTTCATCTTGCTTATGATAGACTGCTCACGGGCAAGTATTTCAGCTTCGGCCTCGTAGATCGAAAGCTGACCTGCGGCACTGTATCTGAGGAAGGCGCCGGTATGAACGTCGGAGATAAAGATGTAATTTGCGGCAGAGGAGGGAGCGCTTTCGAGAACATAGTCGTTTTTAGCTGCGCTTATGGCTTCCTTAAAGCCTGCGTGGGCTATGTGCTGACTCTCGTAGGGAACGCTTATCACAAGATCGTCATTGAGGCTTCCGTCGTAGACCGTAAGCTCACAGTAGGCATCTATGGTCATAACGTAGGTGCCGCTTCCGTAGTAGTTGGGACTCTGCCAGCTTGAGCCTATGCCAAGCCAGCGCTCAACGTAATACATCTTTTCGGAATAGATGGTGGATCCTGCAGGGAGGTAAACGTAATAGCTTTCGTTTTCATTGTTGCGGGCGGTGGTCTCATAGGGAACACCGTCTTGGACACCTGTAAGAATTGCTTCCTCGGGGAAGGTGAGCTTAGCAGGCTCCTTCGCATCCTTAGCGGAGCAGGTTACGAAATCGGAATAGTATACGTCGCCGTTTGAAAGCTTAACAAAGCCGCGGGCGGTGAAATCGTAGGTATCGTCGGCGGCAAGACCGTCAAGCAGTACCGAGTAGGTAGTAATACCCGTAACCTCGTTTCTTCCGAAGAAGTGAGAAACGTCGGTGGTATTGACCTTCATAATTCCGTTTGCACCTGCGTTTTCGAGGCGGAGGGAGACTTTATTTTCGGCGCCGGTTACAAGCACTCCGTGCTCGGTAACGGTATAGTCGACGCCCTCAACAGCGATAACGTTATCACCTCCGCAGTTGTAGGTCATCATAAAGCGGAGACCGTCTTCGGTCTTAGCGGTATCGATAGCGTTCGTGATGGTAGAAACGGTTACGGCATCAATATAAACGTTGGCGGGCTCCGCAGCACCTGCGACAACTGCGAGGTTGCAGGGTCTCTCGGGATCGACGGGATTTTCGGCGCTGACGAGGAGCGACATAGTCTGCCACTCGTCGGATGCAGTTATATTCTGTACCTCGGAGCCATAAAGATTCTTTCCGCTTCCTACGTCGCCGATCTTGCCTGTAACGATGGCAAGCATTGCGTCCTTATTTGTCTTATACTTAAAGGTTACCCTATAGGTCTGACCGTCTTTGATACTGAGAGCGTCAGAGTTTCTAAGCTCGGCAGAGGCGTTTACTCCGCTTGAAACCGAAAGCTTAAGGGAAGAATTGCCCGAATAGGCTTCGTCCTTGGTTATAGATGCGGTTGTGCCGTTAATGCTCCAGCCGGGGGCTTCCTCGGTATACTGATCGAAGCCGACAAAGCCGATCTGACTTTCCTGCTTGCCGTTATCGGTGGTAACGGTGGGCTTGCAGTAAAGATTAACGTCAAAGTTACCGTATTTGAGAACTGCGACCTGAGTGCAGGCCTCGTCGGAATACCAATTTGAGAAGTTATAGGTGTCGAGATAACCTGTTCCGTTTGCGTTATATATCTCTACGATGCTGGTAGCGCCGGGAACGCTGAGTGCGGTTCCGGGCTGACCGTGGACAGAGCTATATAGCTCAAACTCGCCGTTATTATCGGAGTCTACGTAGAAGTTGGTAGCGGTAACCTGCTTTAAGGTTACGCGGTCGAGGTCGTAGCAGTAGTTAACACCGCTCGTTCCGGTATAGAAGCCGATGAAGAGCTTGTCGAACAGCTGAGTTTCACCGGTGGAGGCGTTAGTGACAACTGTAGAATACTCATTGGGAGTGGTTAAGGTGAATTCAATTTCGGTCCATTCACCGCTTTCGTAAACCGTCAGATCACGGAAGGTTGTGAAGTGTGCACCTGCTTGATATTCAGAAGAGCTATAGCCTCTGAGGCTGTCGCAGAAGGCATACCAGGGATACATACCGCTTGCAGGAAGGTTGTTTCCGCGAACGCGCATAGTAACCTCATAGGTAGTACCGGTGGGGAGGACTTCTTTAACTCCCGTCTGACTGATGGCGAGGGCGTGGTTACCCATCCAGTTGGTTGCCTTGCCGTTAAGAGCCTCGTAGCGGAGGTAGTTTCCGTCCTCGGTAGTAGCGTCGACTTCGGGATTTTTGGTCCAGAAAAACCTATTTGTGTTGCCCTGACCGTCGTTAAAGGTGAAGGAGTTGGACGTAGTAACTGTGTAGTCGGCAAAGGTTACGTCGATCACCGAAGGCTCGTATCCGCCGTAGTGGGGATCTCTGGTCCAGACGGCATAAAGGGTGGTACCGTCCATTTCCTCGGTGAACTTGGTTACTATATTCTTTCCGTCTGCGGTGGTAGACCAGCCTAAAAGGGTAGAATACTTATCGGCTTTGCTTATTGTAGCAGAGGTCTTGATTGCATCGCCTGCAACAGCGAGCTCGGTGACGGTGCTCTCTCCTGAGAAGCTACCGCCGTTTGCGTCGAAGGTTACCCTTACAGTGGCAACCTTTTCGAGCTTGATATAGTCGATATCGAAATTCATATCGCCTACAGCGCCGTTATAAACCGAAATGTAGAAACGGTTATAGGTGTTTCCGCTTACTACGTTATATGCTTCGGGGGTGCTAAACATATCGGTATAGGTGACCCATTCGTCGCTTGCGCTTAAATTAGCAATTGCGGTAGCGTTGCCCGGTGAAGACTGACCGGGGGTGAAAGAACGGTAAAGCGTGGTAGTACCCGAAACCTCGTTTACCCTCATTCGGATGGTTAAACGGTAGGTTGAGGAGGTGGGAAGAACAACGTTATTAACGTCGGACATATCGCCGGTGGTAGATGCCGAACCTTCTACGGTAGGAGCAATTCCGTAATGACCGTACCAGACGTTGATGCCCTTATTTCCTTCGATTACGCGACCGTAGTAGTTATAATACTTTCCGCCGGAAAGGGTTTCGTCATCGTATATATGAGCCCATCTGTCGGTAATCGGGGTGTTTTCGCCCGCGCTGGGGCCCCACATACCTGAATTTTCTACTTTATATTTAGAGAAATCAACAACACGGGTGTTAGCGTCGTTTATGATCTCAAGCTTAACGTGATCAATGTCGTAAGAATAACCAACCTTAACAGCAGTTATATCAGCATTAAGAGGCAGAAAACCGATATAACAGGCCTTTTCGGTTTCAGGGGTCTTGAAGGTGAAGCTATACTCGGTCCATT
>SFWF01000083.1 GCA_004560045.1 bacterium
CAGATATCTTGTTGCACTATAAAGACGGACGCTGCTTTCGGAGAAGTATTCCGAAATAACGAAGGACGCAAAGAAGATGCCTACAAAACAGAGCAGATCCAAGGCGGCAAGGGTAGCGCGTCTTATAAATGATGATTTAAACATAAAGCCTCCGAATTTCAAACCGGAAAGGTTGTCTTAAATTAGCTTATCGTTTACAACTTTCAGCGAGTTTTTAATTAAACGCTCGCTTTCTTTTTTCAGCTTTTTATAAGCCTTAGAAAGATTTGGTGGACGGTATGCGGGACTATGACAGTCGGACGCAAGAAGATCGATATAGCCTCTTTTTATAAGCTTTATAACGGTAGATGAGCGGCTTTTACCGAAAACCGAGGAGGCGTTACACTGAAGCAGGACGCCGCTATCGATAAGTCGCTTTAAAAACGGAATATCTTTTCTCAGGTATTCGTAGCGCTCGATATGAGCAAGTATCGGGGTAATTCCGCGGCTCAGCATAAAGCTGAGAGTATTTTCGAAATTAAAGGGAAAGCTTCCCGTCGTTTCAAGGAGAAGATAGGAAGTGTTTCCGATACAAAGCTTTTCGAGGTCGAGCTTTATAAGGTTAGGGTCGTAGCGAACCTCGGCGCCGAGATGAAAACGCATATCGGCAAGGGCTTCGGTTTCCTTAAGACTTTCCGAAAGAGCGGAGAATGCCTCTTCCCTACGGCTCAGGAAATCCTCTAAAGAAATATCGGACATATTGAAATGAGGCGTTAAGACGAGGTCGGTAACGCCCATTTCTTTTTCGCTCGCAATAAGTCTCAGCGAAATGTCGGTATTTTCCGCTCCGTCGTCAATACCGGGCAGAACGTGAGTATGAATATCCGCGCCGATAGAATTACTTATCATAGCCGTAAGCGTAATAGCTTCTGTTATTATAGTATTTGTCGTACTTGTAGTTATTATCAACCGTAGAGCCTTCGCTGCTGCGATGTTTTTTCTTTTTAAACATACCTTAGGCTCCTTTGCTTTTTATATCGTTTTTCGAAACGGTCGGCGTTTCGAGCTCGATGTAGTTGGAATAAGAAAACGTAATAGCTTTCACGATTACGGCCGAACAGAAAATAAACACCCGTTTTCTAAGCAGGGTGAATAAAAGCTGAATAAGATCTATCTGTCCGATTCCTGACGTTTTATTGTTTTCTGTTTTTTGATTCTCCTAAAAATATGGTCAGGACTTTTATGTCATTATACTACAGGGAAGGTCGTTTTGTCAACCTTCCCAATATTTTCGGTCGAGGCTTCTGAACTGAATAGCCTGGGCAATATGGGACACTTCGATAATCTCCTTGCCCTCTAAATCGGCTATCGTTCTCGAGACCTTCAGTATTCGGTCGTAGGCTCGGGCCGAAAGGCCTAAGCGGTCAAAGGAGGCTCTGAGCAGGGCCTCGGCGTCGTCGGAAAGACGGCAGAAGGTATTGAGCATTCCGGGAAGCAGACGGGCGTTGCAGGTAATTCCCGTGCCCTTATAGCGCTCAACCTGAATTTTACGGGCGCGGTCTACCCTTTCGCGGACGGTAGCGCTTGTTTCCTCCTTGCCCGTAGATTTAAGGGAAGCGTAGTCTACCGGAGGTACCTCTATATGAAGATCAAGGCGATCGAGCATAGGTCCGGAAATTCGGTTGAGGTATTTATGCACAGCCTGCGGAGTGCAGGTGCATTTACGGGTCGGATGACCGAAGAAGCCGCAGGGACAGGGGTTCATAGCGGCTACCAGAGTAAATTCACTCGGGTAGGTAAGGGAGCCTGCCACTCGGGAAATGGTAACCTTTCCGTCCTCCAAGGGCTGACGCATTGCCTCCATAACATCGCGGCCGAATTCGGGAAGCTCGTCAAGGAAAAGCACTCCGTTATGAGAAAGGGATATTTCTCCCGGTCTCGGCACAGTACCACCGCCCGAGATACCTCTTGAAGATACGGTATGATGCGGCGAACGGAAGGGCCGAACGGTTATAAGGGGGCTTTCGGGGCTAAGCTCTCCGGCAACCGAATAGATTTTCGTGGTTTCGATAGATTCCTCAAAGGTCATTTCGGGAAGTATGGTCGGAAGGCGCTTCGCAAGCATACTTTTACCTGCGCCAGGGCTGCCTATGAGAAGAATATTATGACCTCCCGCGGCGGCTATCTCTAAAGCACGCTTAGCGGCGGCCTGACCCTTGACCTCAGAAAAATCGAATATCTGATTTTGGTTTTTGGAGGCCGAAATATCGATAGGAGGCGTCGGCATAAGCTCGGTAAAGCCTGTAATATGTGAAATTACATCCTCAATTGTATCGGCGCCGTAGATGTTTATTCCCTCGACAACCGAGCCCTCGGCGGCATTTGCGGAGGGTACGAAGAAGTTTTTAATTCCGTTTTGACGGGCGCTTATAGCCATAGCCAAAACGCCGTTTACGTGACGAAGGCTTCCGTCAAGGGATACCTCGCCGATAAAAATACATTCTTCCATATTTACGCGAGGTTCGATCTGCCCTCCCGCAATAAGCAGGGAAAGCAGTACGGGAAGATCGTAAACGGAGCCTTCCTTTTTAACGTCGGCAGGCGCAAGATTTACGGTAATATGGCCAAGAGGATAACGGTAGCCGCTATTCTTTATGGCGGCGCGTACTCGGTCCCTCGATTCTCTTACAGCAGAGTCGGGAAGACCTACTATATCAAAGGCCGCTTTGCTTCTCGGAGAAATGTCGGCCTGTATCTGAACGTCGTAGGCATCGATTCCGTATAATCCGATGCTTCTTATCTTGGAGACCATATCACACCTCACAAAATATATTTGTATTATTTTATCACTTATTTTGTGTTTTTACAAGTATATTTACTTGAAAAACGGCCGATAAGGAAATATAATATAGAAAAAAGTATTTTAGGAGCATTATGGAACGCTATAAGGAAATTGAGAGAAGCATTATAAAAAAATTCAGAAAGGCTATCTGGAATAATTTCGTAGGAGCGGTAAACGAATACGAGCTTATAAAAGAGGGCGATAAAATCGCCGTTTGCATTTCGGGCGGCAAGGACAGTATGCTTATGGCGAAATGTATGCAGGAGCTATGTCGTCATTCCCTCTACCCGTTTGAGCTTATCTTTCTCGTAATGGACCCCGGCTACAACAAGGAAAACCGCGAGCTTATCGAATATAACGCGGCTCAGATGAACATACCCATCACCATTTTTGAAAGCAATATTTTCGACGTGGTGGTGGATGCGGGCGGCGCCCCCTGCTATCTTTGTGCAAGAATGAGGCGAGGCTGCCTTTACTCTAAGGCAAAGGAGCTTGGCTGTAATAAGATCGCCCTCGGGCATCATTTTGACGATATGATCGAGACTTTGCTGCTTAATATGACCTACGCTTCGGAGATCAAGACTATGCTCCCGAAGCTTAAGTCATTGAATTTCGAGGGTATGGAGCTTATCCGTCCCCTATATAAGGTAAAGGAAAAGGATATTATCGCCTGGTCAAATTATAATGAGCTGAGATTTTTACAGTGTGCCTGCAAGTTTACGGCAGAGAGCGAGCACAATGAGGAAATATCCAAGCGCAAGGAGATAAAGGCTCTTATTAAGGACATTAAAAAGATAAACCCTGCGGTGGACGATAACCTTTTCAGAAGCGTGCATAACGTAAACCTTGCTTCTATCGTAGGTTGGCGCGATAAGGACAGCGGAGATAAGCACAGTTATATCGAAAATTATGATGAGATGTAAGTTTTTCTCATCTTTTCGGCGGAGGTTGCGACTCGGCAGCTCGGCGGCTCTGACGACCCAATGTGACGTCATTCGCTACCGATAGAGTTGTTGCGCCCTACAAACAAGCATAAACATTTGAAAAGTTAATTAAAACAAGATTTTTTTCTTGACATAACAAGCCAAATGTTATAAAATTATTTTGTTCGTGAAAAAAAGAATATGCCGCTGTGGTGGAATAGGCAGTTTTTGGCCGAGCGCACCCGGTGGGTGATGAAGCGAAGGCCGAAAAGGCGCCGCGGTCGACAGAGGCGAGGGCGTGTACCGACGCCCGAGAAAATGTCGGGTTACCGCAAGAGTCACACAAGCACTCTATTAGAAGATAAAAATGAATATGCCGCTGTGGTGGAATAGGCAGACACAAGGGACTTAAAATCCCTCGGTAGCGATACCGTATCGGTTCAAGTCCGATTAGCGGCACCAAAAAATAAAGCACTTCCAAAGAAGTGCTTTATTTTTATCCAATCCGAAGGATTGGTATGTAATCGCCGTCAGGCGTATGTAATACGTTTGCAAAGCAAACGGTATGTCATCAAGTCGCAAGACTTGTATGTTCCTTTCCTTCGGATTGATTACATACCTTTCTTCGAAAGGATTACATCCACACCTGCGGTGTGATTACATACCGCAACTACGTTGCGGATTACATACAAGGCTTCGCCTTGATTTAGAAGCGATTTTCTGCTATACTGTTTGTAAGAGGTGGGTGTATGAAAAATAATCCTTTGCTTAAATATGCCGAACAGTTGGCGGTTAACATTGAAACTTTGTGCAAATTTTTAGAACGCAAAGATAATTCAAACACAATCTTTCAAATTCGAAAATCTTCATCAAGTGTTTTTGCAAATATCGCCGAAGCACAATACCCTCAAAGCTTGCCCGATATGCTTTCAAAATTCAAAATCGCCCGCAAAGAATGCGTTGAAACAGAAAGTTGGTTAAAACTTTTATATGCAAACAATTCTATTGATGATAAGACTTTCAAAAAGCATAGAAATCTCTGTGGTAGAATACAAAGGATGTTGACATCTTCTTGTATTACAATTGAAAAGAAAATAGAGCAAATCATAACCACCCGTCAAACGGGTGGTTTGCACAAGGGCTAAAAGCCCATAATGCCGACCCGCGTCTCAAGGCGCGGGCTTTCTCTTTGTTCAAGCCTTAGAGTCTTTGCCTCTTTGGCTACCCCTAAAGGGGTTAATTAAATGGGTCTGCGTATTCTTTTACGCTTAACTTATCTAATGCAATATCTGCTTTCTCTTGGTCTTGTATATATTTCTTTATTGTGCTCTCATTTAAGCCTACCGTTGAAACATAATATCCTTCTGCCCAAAAGTGTCGGTTGCCAAATTTATACTTTAAATTTGCATGTTTGTCGAACATCATCAGCGCACTTTTTCCTTTCAAGTATCCCATGAAACTTGCTACGCTTGTTTTAGGCGGTATGCTTAGTAAAAGATGCACATGGTCGGGCATCATATGTCCTTCTATTATTTCCACACCTTTGTATTTGCAGAGTGTTCTAATTATTTCTTGCAAATCTTTTCGGTATTGATTATATATTATTTTTCTTCGGTATTTTGGAACTATTACTATATGATACTTGCATAACCATTTTGTATGTGATAAACTATTTGTGCTGTTAGCCATTAAAATTCTCCTTTCACAGTACTCTAAGACTTGAACAACCTTATTGTACTACTTAGGAGAATTTTTTTGTATAACTTTTTACGCACACCCGCATAGCGGGTGGTTGTTTGGTTTGCTCAAAGAGCAAACCAGCCTAAAGGCATTAATACTAATGGGCGGCGCGTCCGAGCAACGCGCCGCCCATGTCTGTCATAGTAAG
>SFWF01000084.1 GCA_004560045.1 bacterium
TCAGGCATTAATGCCCCTGTTGGGCTATCTCCTCGGAACCTCCTTCAGCTCTTATATACAGCAGTTCGACCACTACGTCGCTTTTGTTCTGCTTGCCATCATCGGCGCCAATATGATAAAGGAGTCACTTGAAGCCGACTCCTGCGATAAGAACTCTGCCTCTTTAGGCTTCGGCGTTATGCTTATGATGGCGGTAGCCACCTCTATCGACGCTTTGGCCGTCGGAGTTACCTTTGCATTTTATAAACTCAATATTATATTATCGGTTTTGCTCATTGGCGCGATAACCTTCGTTATTTCTGCAACAGGGGTTAAAATAGGTAGTATTTTCGGAACAAAATATAAAAGAAAGGCCGAATTTTTCGGCGGATCAATCCTTATAATACTTGCCTTGAAGCTTCTGATCGAAGGAATAATTGCATAATTTTGATAAAAAATAGCACTCTTTTGGCTTTTTAAAAATCAGTGGTTATTATGCATAAAAAAGCCGCGTCATTTTGTACGAAATGACAAGCCATAACACACTTGACAAATAGAAATTGGTATGTTACAATACAGTAAAGTGAAAAAGGTGTTAGTACCTTTTAGCTAATATTACTTAACCGATCAGGTCATAGGAGGAAAAAATTATGAAAAAAATCATAGCTTTTATTCTTACTGTTGCTATGGTACTCAGCGTATGCGCTTTCACTGTATCCGCTGAAACTACTCCCGCAATCGTTCTCGAGGGAGCCGCAAAGGTTGTAGTCGGAGACGACTATACCGTATCCGTACGCATTAACAACGCAGACGCTGTAGCCGGTGTTCAGGGCGAACTCGTTTACGAAGGCGCAACTGTTAAGGAAATCGTTGTTAACCCTCAGGTTACCGCTTGGAACAACACCGAAGACAACAATACCATCGTTTACGACGATACAAATTCCGTTAACTTCGCTACCCTTATCGGCGACCTTACCGGAACCCGTCTCCTTATCAAGGTGACCTTTAAAACTACTGCCGATCCTAAGTTCACTCTCGAAAACGTTAAGTTCGCTGACGATAACGCTGCTGCGCTTACCGGAACTTCCACTGGTCTTGATCCTGTTGCTGTTGCTACCGAAGCCGGTATTGCAAAGCTTAGCAAGGTTGGTATGCTTGCCGAGTCTGACGGCCGCAATCAGGGTGTTGTTGTAAACGGATGCATCACTGCAGAAGGTGTTACCGAGTTCGGTGTAATTTACTATCCCACTCAGCTTCTCGGTGGTCAGGCACTTACTCTTGATACTGAAGGCGCGGTTGTAGCCTCTACTACCAATCTCGCCGATATCAATGATTTTGACGCTACCCTTAAGTTTGCTTATAAAGACGCTACCAAGGCTGCTAAGATGCTCGGCGTTAAGATCTCTGCTGTAGTTTACTACAAGGACGCTACAGGAACTCATTATAGCGCAAACTCTGTTGATAAGTACATTCAGGGCGGCGTAGCTTCCAAGGCAGTTCTTAACGTTGCTCTCGATAAGGTTGCCCATATTACCGGTGATGACGCACTTGATGCTGCAATAGCAGGCATTAGCGGAGCTGATATGGTAAATTGCCGTAACACTATCCTTGCAAAGGCTATCGCAGCTGCAAACGCACAGTAATAATTACGATTAGAGAGGTATACTGTAATGAAAAAAGCATATATTCAGCCTGAATTTGACCTTCTCAAGCTTTCTTCTAACGAAGACATTCTTTTCTCGGTAGATACCAAGCAGGAAGGTGCTTCCTGGGGTAATGACTCGGATGCCGGTAATGACTCCGGCCTTAACGAAGACTTCAACAGCGGTTCTTGGGAATAATTCACATTATGTTAAAACGACTTTTATTATTTGTTCTCTCCCTTGCTTTGATCCTTTCCTTCTCCGCTTGCGGAAAGTCTAAGGACAAGGACGGCGAGACCGATAAGAAACCCAACTCCTCGGTCGGAACCTCCGGAGACGCTACTCAGGACTTTGACGACGAGTGGGATGAAGATCAGCCTACCGATGAAGAGCGCGAAGAGCTCAAAGATCTTTGGGGCGAGATGACCGATAACGCTAAGCCTGAAATTTCGGGCGGATCGTCCTCTACCGGTTCCTCCTCCAAAAACGAGAGCACAGCAGGTTCTTCTACTGGTGGATCCTCTTCACAGGGTTCCTCCTCTGTTGGTTCTTCCTCTGGGTCATCCTCTTCTGAAGTAACATCTTCCGATGAAGAAGACTTTAAGGGTATTGGCACTATAGGTAAGGTTCCCGGAGCAATATTCTAAATCTTCCCTTGATTAGATCTTAAAACCCCGAAATTATTTCGGGGTTTTCTTTTTTTGTTATTGAAAAGCGGAGACAATTGCTGTATAATGGTAATATCAATTTTAAGGGAGTTTTAAAATGATTAAGACAGGCTTCGACAACGAAAAATATCTTAAAACTCAGTCTGAACATATTCGTGAACGTATTTCTAAATTTGGCGGTAAGCTTTATCTCGAATTCGGCGGTAAGCTTTACGATGATTTTCATGCTTCCCGTGTTCTTCCCGGCTTCAAGCCCGACAGTAAGCTTAAAATGCTTCTTCAGCTGAAGGAGCAGGTCGAGATAGTTATCGCTATAAACGCCGCACATATCGAGAAGAATAAGCTTCGCGGAGACCTTGGTATTACCTATGATATGGATACCATCCGCCTTATCGATATCTTCCGTAAGATAGGTCTTTACGTCGGTAGCGTTGTTATGACCTGCTACGCGGGTCAGCCCCAGGCCAGAGCCTTTAAAACCCGCCTTGAGGGCCTCGGTGTTAAGGTTTATAAGCACTATGCTATCGAAGGCTATCCCTCTAATATAAATAAGGTCGTAAGTGACGAGGGCTACGGTAAAAACGAGTATATCGAAACCACCCGCGAGCTCGTAGTAGTAACCGCCCCGGGACCCGGCAGCGGAAAAATGGCTACCTGCCTTTCACAGCTTTACCACGAGCATAAGAGGGGAGTTGCCGCAGGCTACGCTAAGTTCGAGACCTTCCCGATATGGAACCTCCCTTTGAATCACCCCGTAAACCTTGCCTACGAAGCCGCAACCGCCGATCTTAACGACGTTAATATGATCGACCCCTTCCACCTTGAAGCCTACGGCAAAACTACGGTAAATTACAACCGCGACGTCGAGATATTCCCCGTAGTTACTGCAATGCTCGAAACTATCTACGGAAAGTGCCCCTATAAATCTCCTACCGATATGGGTGTTAATATGGCGGGAAACTGTATTATCGACGATGCCGCCGTCCGCAAGGCCGCTTGTGACGAAATTATAAGAAGATACTACACGGGTCTCTGCGACCATAAATGCGGAAAGGTTAACGACGATACGGTGTATAAGCTCGAGCTGCTTATGAAAAAAGCGGGTGTCACGGCTCTTGACCGAAAGGTTACCGCTCCCGCCCGGCAGAAAGCCCTTCTTACGGGACTTCCTGCCGCCGCTATCGAGCTTCCCGACGGCCGCGTCATTACGGGTAAGACCTCCGACCTTCTCGGCTCCTCCTCGGCGCTTCTCCTTAACGCACTTAAGGCTCTTGCGGGACTTGACGACGAGCTTCACCTTATCTCTCCCGAAACGATTCAGCCTATCCGTCACCTTAAGGTAGATCATTTAGGAAACCGCAACCCCCGACTTCATACCGATGAGATACTTATAGCCCTTTCGATCTGCGCCACCACAAACGACGACGCCGAAAAGGCTATGGAGCAGCTTTCGAATCTCCGTGGCTGTGAGGTTCATTCCACCGTTATGCTTTCTCAGATCGATGAAAAGGTCTTTAAGCGTCTCGGCGTAAACCTTACCTGCGAGCCCAATTTCCGTTCCTCCAAAGAATGCTAAAACAAATAACCCCCTGTACCAAAGTACGGGGGGGTTAATATTTACTCGTCTTCCTCTTCTAAATCGGGCTCAACCGTCACGGTAAGCTTGGTAACTCGATGGTCTTCGATCTTATCAATGTGAACTGTGAGGTTTTTGTATTCGAACTCGGCGCCTTCCTCGGGGAAGCCTTCAAGCATTTCGATCGCCCAACCGCCTACGGTCGTGTACTCACTGTCGAAATCGCCTTCATCAAACTCGATAGCCTCGAAGAAATCGAAAACGTTCATATCGCCTTCGACGATAAACTTATCGGGTCCGGCCTTAACAATATCGTGCTTTGCTTCCTCGTCCTCATCCCATATTTCTCCGACGAGCTCTTCGAGAATGTCCTCCATCGTGGCAATTCCCATCGTGCCTCCGAACTCATCGAGAACTATCATAATATGGGTTCTTTCCTCACGCAGGACGTCAAGGGCGTCGGGAAGCTTAACCGTCATATGAATGAAATAGGGCTCTACGAGAAGCTCTCTGAGGTCAATTTCTTCCTTGGGAGTATCGACCATAAGTCTTAGAAGCTTCTGTACGACCAATATACCGATAACGTTATCGACCGTATCCTCGTATACGGGAATACGCGAATAGGGCGCCTCGTAAACTACCTTAAGAATTTCGTCAATGGGATCGGAAATATCGATGGCCGTAACGTCGACTCGGGGAATCATAACTTCCTTAATTGTAGTCTCGTTGAAGTCGATGGCCGACTGTAAAAGCTCGCTCATATCCTCATCGATAGAGCCTTCCTCCTCGCCCGTCTCTATAATAGAAGCAAGCTCGTCGGTGGTCACTCCGCCATCGTCGTTCTTAAGGAATGGCTTCTGAACAAGAATTATTATCTTATTTAAAAGCCAGGCCGCAGGTGAAAAGATTACCATAAAGGTAAAAAGCGGAATGGCAAATGCGGCGATAAGAGCCTTCGAACGGGATTTCGCAATTACCTTGGGCGCTATTTCTCCGAATATAAGAACAATAACGGTAGAGGCGGCGGTTGCAACCGTTGCGGCCGTACCTTCGTTAGCAATAAGGCTGATCGAAAGGGTGGTAGCAACCGAAGAAATAACAAAGTTAACTATATTATTGCCTATAAGCATCGAGGTCAGGGCAAAGTTGTAGTTCTGACTTATTTTATAGGCGAGCTTGTTTATTAAGCCCGATTCTGCCTTTTTTTCAAGCTGTGACTCGTTGGCGAGGTTATAAGCCGTCTCGCAGGAGGAGAAGAAGGCCGAGCCTATAAGACAAAGAAGGATAATAATTATCTGTGTGATCATTACTGCTTATCCTCCGTTTCTTCCTCGGGAAGGGGAGGATTTATTTTAAAGGTAAGAGAGACAAGACGTCCTCTGAATACCTTGGAGGCCGTAACCTCAAGACGGCGGTAACGGAACTGCGAACCGACCGAGGGAACCTTCGAAAGCATTCTTCCTACCCATTTTCTAAGGGTATAATGCCCACATTCGTCGCGGTCGTAATCATCGTAGTCCATCATCTCGAAGGCCGAAACGACCGAAAGATCGGCGCTTACCTCAAAGGTATCGTCGCCAAGCTCCTTAAATTTATCTTCGATCTTATCGTTCTCGTCCCATATTTCTCCGACAAGCTCCTCAAGCATATCCTCCATGGTAACAAGTCCGATAACTCTGCCCGAACGGGTCTTAACAAGGGCAAGAGGCTTTCTTATCTTTT
>SFWF01000001.1 GCA_004560045.1 bacterium
CAAGCTCGGGCGAGCCTTTGTAATCGTTACAAAGGTCGCCCAGATGCATAACAAACTGTGAACCGCTTTTTTCGGCGCGGGAGAATATCTCCAAAAGGTCGTCTACCGTTGCGGCATACATACCTTTTTTATAGTGAAGATCAGAAAAGAGTGTAAATGAAACCTGCATATTATAAATCTCCGATAAGTCTCTTTTTAAGATAAACAAGGTCGCAGATATCTATTTTTTCGTTTTTAATAACGTCACAAGCTGAGTTTCCTTCTATTGCGCCAATAATAGCCTTGCGTACCAAGGTAACGTCGGCTTCATCGAAGCTTCGGTTACTATCTGTATCACCGAAAACGGTGAAGTTATAGCTTTCAGTGATGTAGGGATGTGACCAGGGGTCGGTCTGCTTAAGATAGAGGGGGTCGGGCTCAACATCATAGACCCAGGAGCTCTCCATTCCCTGAACGTAGATCTGTCCGTTTTGGCTGATGGTGATATTGGTGCTGAGAGGTGTTTCATAGAACCAGGTATTAGCGCCTTGACCAAGATCGCCATAGCCCTTGGTTTCGTAGCCCGTAAAGTTACCGTCAGCATCGTAGGTTTCCATTTGGAAGGTGTGGGTAGAGTCGTAATGCACGGGAGAACCGGCTTTCCAAAGGCCGTTTTTGGCAGTGTTGAGTCCGAGGTAGTAAACTCCGTCGAGAACCTCCTGACGGTCGTTATGCTCGTGACCCGCAATCTGCATCATAACGGTGCCGGGATGGTAAACGTTTACCTCTCTGAAAAGCTTGTGGGTTACCGGAGCGTCAGAGCTTGGCCACCAGTTTGGACAAAGGGTTGCGTGGCTTACAACAATGCAGGGGATGTTTTCGTCGGCGGAGGCATAAAGCACTCTTTCAAGCCATTCAAGCTGTACGGGACCGAGGGCGTTGGTGTTGGTGTTTCCGCTTGCAGGTCCGTAGGAACCGGTAGGGTTATGCTCCCAGCTCTGATTTACGTTACTCCAGGAATAGTTGGTGTCGGTGACGATAAAGCGGAAGCCGCCCTGATCAAAGTAGTAATATGCGATAGAACCGTCGCCGATTTTTCCGTCGGCAGTTCCCCAAACGGCATTTGCGTCGTTTGTGAGGATTGGGGTTACGATCTGCATAGAGTTGGGCTGCGACTCAAGCTCGTGGTTGCCGTAGAGGTTGTAGGCAGGCATGGTAGAGCCGTCGGCCTTTTTATAGCCTAAAAATGCTTTTACAAGCTCGGGAGAACCGGTAAAATCGTTACAGAAGTCACCGCCCGAAAGAACAAAGGAAGAACCGTATTTCTCGGCGCGGGAGAATATCTCATTAAGGTCGGCAATAGAGGTGGGATACATTCCCTGCTTATAATGGAAATCGGAGAAGGCGGTAAAGTTAAGGGTTTTTGCATTTTCGCCTCTGAAAATTTTTGAATTGGCAAAAAAATCATTTATAAGAGCCTTTGTTGCCTTATCGAAGCTTTGGTATTCCATATCGGCAACCGATGCAGGGCAAATAGACTGCATACTGCCGTAGAAATAATCTTTACCGAGCATAATATAGGGAACGACGACAAGGGTAGAGTCGGCCTTATCGTCAGTAAGAACCTTACTGACGTTAGCATAAACACTGTCTCCCGATTTATTAGCGGCTTCACAAACCACTATTTCGGCTCCCTCGGTTTTTACCGAGACGGTATCATACATATTGTCTTTGGTAAGAGGATTTATAACGAAACCGAACTCTGCGTCTTCAAGTCCTGCTTCTATACCTTTGGTTTTTATCAAAGAGGACAGCTCGAGTGTAACTGCGCCCTTTGCGCCGATGGTAACCTTGTCGAGCTTTACGACAGGAGCAAATATCTCGGTGACCTTAATTGCGGTTACGTCAAAGCTTCCCCCATAGGTATAGAAGCCGAGGCAGGCTTTGTCGAAGGAATCGCCCTCCTTATAGGAGGTCATATAATTATCGTTAAGGAAAACGTGGTTTGTTCCGTTCATATGAACAAGCTTGAACTTATTCACCGCTCCCTGAGTTGGGGGCAGAACACCTGCGGGATAGTTAAATTTCGTCGAACCGACTCCCGAAGGCTTTTTGAGATATTTGGGACTTTCTGCGGCATTTGTAGAGAAGGTGAAATATGTGCAACCCGTGGATGCGGCAGGAGAACCGCCGTTGAGCTCGTTTCCGAGTCCCATGTTGCTTTCATTAAGAGGAATTATATCAACCTCATAAATATAGTTTTCAACATCCATTTCGGGCATGGCGGTAAAGGTGTCGGCATTGTTGGTTCTGACCGAGAAAACCTTTCCGTAGGTATTGTGCTGAGTTATGGTTGCAGAAAGGGAAATGGTTGCGGAGGTGTTGTTCCATCCGTAGCTAAGACCGTCCTTGCCGTTATAAGCAGACCACCATCCGTCGGGCAGCTTGCCCACAACGTATTCGGCTTCTTCAAAATCGGTATCAAAAACGGTTTCGCCCTCGATATAGTTGATGTTGTTCTCAGGCTTTTGGGGGGCAAAGATTTCGGTAACCTTAACTGCGGTTACGTTGAGACTGCCTGCGTAGGTGAAAAATCCGAGACCTGCCTTATCGGAGGAAGCCACCTCGCCGAAGGATGCAAGGAAGAATTTGTTCAGATAGATGTAGTTTACGCCGTCTAAATGAATTATGGTAAGCTTATTCACCACACCCTTTGCAGGAAGGGAAACCCCTTCGGGGTAGTCGAACTTCACCGAATCTATTCCTGAAGGCTTCTTTAAGTATTTGGGCTTTTCATCAGGGTTCGAAGAAACGGTGAAATAGGTGCAACCCGTAGAAGCGGCGGCAGAACCACCCTGCATTTCGTTTCCAAGACCGTAGTTTTTTTCGTTGTTGGAAATTATATCTGCCTCATAGATGTAGTTTTCTACATCCATGTCGGGCATAGCGGTAAAGGTATCGGCATTGTCTGTCGAGATGGAAAAGACCTTGCCGTAACCCGAAAGCTCGGTTATCCCCGAGTTAAGATAGGGGGTCTGAGTGGTGTTGTTCCAACCATAGGTAAGACCGTCCTTGCCGTTATAAGCAGACCACCATCCCTCGGGCAGCTTGCCGATTTCATATTCGTCACCTTCAAAATCGGTTTCGAAAATAACCTTTCCTTCGGTATAGGAAACCTTTTCGTAGGTGTCGTTCATAACGACATCGTCTCCGATTTTACTAAGCTTAACCGAGGTAACCGTTACGTCGGCGCCGCAGGTAAAAATTGCGGGACGACTGCTTGCCAAAGGATTTAAAACGGCGAAGGAAACGATTGGAGTACCGTTTAAATAGAAATAGCAGGTGCCGTTAATTACATATGCTTTATAGGTGACCGAGTCTCCTGCTTCGAGGGGAGCAATTCCGTAATCCTCGCGAAGAAGCTTATTACTGTTTGTCTCGCCGCCCTCCACGCTGTATTTGTTCTGATAGTAAAGGTAAACAGCGTCTGCGCCTACACCTTTGGCGTATGCCATCAGCTTGGTACTGCCCGTAGCCTTGCTGAGATCGGGGTCGGTATTAAGGGCGATGCCCATAGAGCCGTTGGATGTGTTAAGGGTCATTTTTACCTCAAAGACGTAGTCGGTCATAGCAAACGCCGGTAAAAACATTGCGCCGTCACAGCTCGGCGAGGTAAGCCTGAGTCCCGAAGCTCCGAGAGCTTTGGTGGCATTTTTGTTAACATTCCAGCCTGCATATGAGCTGCCGGGACACTCGTCGGTCCATCCCGTTGGGAGGGTAGTTACCGAACCGTTTGTAAAATCCAGGTCGATGAGACTTTCGCCCAACACAATATTGTCGGGCAATACAAATTCCGCCGCGGCGGAAGCACAGATAGGAATGGCGGTTAAAATTAAAACTAAAGAAAGGAAAATCGCGCTAATTTGTTTAATTGGATTTTTCATTATAAACCTCCTAAGTTTGATGATATAAGCATATCAAAAAATCCAATTATTTGCAAGATTTACCGACCCAAAACCAAAAATATGCAAAATATAACCGAATTAAAGTTCAGAATTACGCGCTTTTTGCGGGGTCTTGAAAAAAAGAGAAAAAAGTAGTATAATATCTTTAAGTTTTTAAAGAAAAAGGGTTGACTAATGAAAAAACAAAGATTTTATTATTTTACGAACTTAATATTCCCTGCCGTCATTTTCGGATCTGTCGTCGGACTTCTTACGGCGGTAGTGATCGCAGTTTATAAATACGCGGCAGGTCACGTTATAGAGTGGTCGGAGATCGGGTACGAATTTTTAAAGAAAAACCTTATATATATTCCGATAGTCCTTATCCTTCTTTTCGGGATCGCCCTTCTTTTTTCTAAGGTATATAAAAAAATACCTAACGTAAAGGGCGGAGGTATACCGACCTCTATCGGAATTCTTCGCGGTCTTATCCCCTTCCGCTTTTTTACCACCCTTATCGGAACCTTTTTCCTTTCCCTTTTATCCTTTTTAATAGGAGTTCCTCTCGGTAACGAGGGACCCAGCGTGCAGATGGGTACCGCCATAGGAAAGGGAACCGTCTATCCCCTTAAAAAGCATAAGTCCTGGTCGAGATACCTTATGACGGGCGGCTCCTGCGCGGGCTTCTCGGTAGCTACGGGGGCTCCCGTATCGGGAATTATGTTCGCGATAGAGGAAGCTCATCAGCGCATTTCTCCGATGATAATTATTGTTGCCAGCGTTTCGGTGGCTGTATCGAGGGTCGTAACCGAAATTATCTCGCCGCTGATCGGAATAAGCGTATCGCTTTTCCCCGAATTCGAGCTTTTAAAAATGACGGCAAAGGACTCCTGGATCCCCCTTGCGGTAGGCCTTCTCCTCGGACTTTTTGCGGTTTTATTCTTAAAGTTTTATTCCTTTATGTCGGGCCGGTTCGCCGAAAAGATTCAGAAAATACCGAGTAGCGTTAAGATTTTTATCGCATTCGCCCTGACCCTTTTTATGGGACTTATTTCCCTCTCCTTTATTTCGACGGGACATCACCTTATTCTCGAAATATTCGGCGGCTCGGTTTCGTTAGTTCTTCTGATATTTATCGTTATAGTCCGCTCGGTACTTACCTTTTACGCCAATTCAAACGGCGTTACGGGAGGAATTTTCCTCCCCATTATGGCTATAGGCACCGCCTTTGCGGGAATTATAGCTAAATGCGGAATGATGATCGGGCTTTCTGAGGAATACTATATGCTTATTCTCGTTTTAGGTATTACCGCCTGCATTTCGGGAATGATGAAAATGCCGCTGACGGCCATCGTTTTTGCCATAGAGGCACTTGGTTGCTACGAAAATCTCCTCCCCGTTGTAATCGCTTCGGCCGTTCCCTTTATAATAACCGAGCTTTTCGGCGCCAAGTCGATCAACGACCGCGTTCTCGAAAACCGATTAAAGGCACAGAACAAGGGCAAAAAGGCCACCGTTATCGATACCTTCGTTACGGTAGAGCCCGGAACCTTTGCGGTGGGAAAGCAGATAAGAGATGTCTTCTGGCCCGCAAATCTCTTCGTTTTATCGGTTAAGCACGCTGAAAAGGCTCAGGCTAAGGTCGACGAGCACGGTGACAGCTCGCTCAGAGCGGGAGATATTCTTCACATCAGATATTCGACCTTTGACGACAAGCGCACACGCGAAGAGCTTATGGCAATTATCGGAGAGCAGGAGATAGAGAGCGCTCCCGTAAGCAACATATAAATCGCATAAATATTAAAAGAGGTTTTACCAAGCGGTAAAACCTCTTTATTTTTTATAACTTAGTCGGCCTTGCTTTCGGCGATGACCTTCTGTGCTATAGCGGCGGGAACCTCTTCATAGCGGGCAAACTCGGTATAGAAGGAGCCTACACCGCGGGTTACCGAGCGGAGAACGGTCGGGAAATCGGCAAGCTCGCTTTCGGGAACCTCGGCGGTTATTATCATAAGATTTCCGTCGGGATCCATACCGAGAACTCTACCGCGACGCTTGGTGATATCGCCCATAATGTCGCCCGAATTATCGGAAGGAATGGTAGCGACGAGGGTTACGACCGGCTCTAAGAGAACGGGATTGGCCTCGGGGATACCTGCCTTAAAGGCAAGAGAAGCGGCGGTTTTGAAGGCAAGCTCAGAGGAGTCGACAGGGTGATAAGAGCCGTCGGTAAGGGTTGCCTTAACGCCTACCATGGGATAGCCTGCGAGAACGCCGGTAAGGGCAGATTCCTGAAGTCCCTTTTCAACGGCGGGGAAGTAGTTTTTCGGAACAGCTCCGCCGAATACGGTTTCGGCAAATTCGAGACCTTCGCAGTCCCAGGGCTCGAACTCGATCCAAACGTCACCAAACTGACCGTGACCGCCCGACTGCTTCTTATGACGGCCCTGAGCCTTAGCCTTTTTGCGGATGGTCTCGCGGTAGGCAACCTTCGGAGCCTCAAAGAGGACCTCTACGCCGAACTTAGACTTAAGCTTGCTTGCAACGGTGTCAAGATGCTGCTCGCCGAGACCTGCGAGGATAAGCTCGCCCGTAGCCTCGTTATTCTTAAGGGTAACGGTAGGATCTTCTTCGGCAAGACGCATAAGACCTGCGGCAAGCTTTTCTTCCTCGCCCTTATTCTTAGGACGAACGGCCATTTTATAGTTGGGGAGCTCGTAAGCGATCTCGGGAAGGCGGACGGGACGTGCGGGTGAGCAGAGGGTATCGCCGGTACCGGTAGCGTTAAGCTTAGCAACGGCGCCGATATCACCTGCAGATACGCAGTTAGTTTCAATCTGCTTCTTACCGCAGACGAAATAGAGCTTACCGATACGCTCATTAGCGCCTGTACGCATATTGAGAAGGGTCATATCGGAGGTGACCTTACCGCTTACAACCTTAAAGTAAACAAGCTTTCCTACGAAGGGGTCGACGACCGTTTTGAATACGATGGCGGCAGTCTGCGCATCCTCGTTGACGGTAAGCTGAATTTCATTACCGTCGTTATCAACACCTGTCTCACCTGCAACGGTCTCGGCCCAAGGAGCAAGCCAGATAAGTCCGTTAAGAAGCTGATCAATCGCCTGAAGCTCGGCGGCGCTTCCGCAGAATACGGGAGCTATCTCACCGCGGCGAACGCCCGTAGCAAGACCCATAATAAGCTCGTCGGGGGTAAACTCCTCACCCGAGAAGTATTTATCCATAAGCTCTTCGCTTGTTTCGGCAACAGCCTCGTTGATAGCGGTACGAAGACCCTCTAAACGGTGACCCATATCGGGCATTGGAACGACGGTAGCCTTTCCGTCCTTATATTCGTAGGCGCGGAAATCGATAAGGTTTATGTAGCACTGAACCTTATGGTCAACGACGTAGGGTACGACGATAGGACATACCATAGGTCCGAAGGTAGCCTTAAGGTCTTCGAAGACCTTGTAGAAGTCGGCGTGCTCGTGGTCGATCTTATTTATGAAGAAAAGCTTTGCGATTCCCTTCTTGGAGGCGGCATCGAAGGCCTTTTTGGCGCCCACCGATACACCGCTCTTACCCGAGATAACGATGACCGAACTACCTGCGGCACGGAAGCCTTCGCTGACCGAGGCAGAGAAGTCAAACTGACCGGGGGTGTCGATAACGTTGATCTTAACGTCCTTCCATTCACAAGGAATTATAGAAGCAGAAATACTGGATTTTCTGCGGATCTCTTCGGCGTCAAAATCGGAGATGGTGTTGCCTTCGGCGATAGTACCAAGTCGGTCGGATTTACCGGTCATATAATAGGCCGCTTCGACAAGCGAAGTTTTTCCGGCCGAGGCGTGGCCCGCGAAAACAACGTTTCGAATATTTTTTGCTTTGTAGTCTTTCAAGTGGAAGCTCCCCTTTCATATATGAACCCTAAAAAACCCTGCTTTTGATTTATATAACAGAATTTTAAGGGCAATTTTCGACAAATTGCACAAAACATATTATTTTTAAGCGCAATTTATAATGTAATATTACCACATATTATCTCACTTTTCAATAGTAAAGTTTAATTTTTTCGAAATAAAATTTCAGAACCGAGTTTTTTAAGAGCCTTTTGGGCCGTGGAAACGCAAACCGAGCATTTTATAAGGCAGGTAAAAAAGCATACGCAGTATAAAAAGACGTCCATTCGGGAGAATATTTTTCCTACCGAGGCGGTAGAGACGGCGTAGGAATAGGGGAAGTTCAGTGTAGCGGCAAATTCGGCACCGAAGATCCCGAGGGTATTTATAAGGCAGAGGGCTATCCCGCCGCCGCCAAGGATAAAGCCCCAAACAAAACGGCTGAGCTTTACTTCTTTTCCGATAAAAAGGAGAGGCAAAGAAACAAGCAGAGCGGTACCGCCGACCCTAAAGAAGGAATATAAGAAGCCTTCGGCCTCGGGGGCTTTATAGATAAGAAGGTATTTCGTTTCGATAAAGGGCACCGAAAAAGCAAAGGTTAGTATAAGACTTGCCGCCGACAGAAAAAAGAGGACGGCAGAAAGCTTTAGAAGGGTTTTTGTAGCCTTTGTTGCGGCAAACACGGCAAGGGCTCCGAAGCTTAAAAGGGGAAGTACCACGGAGGTAATATCGAGCATAACCCTTGCGGCATACTCCGAAAACCGCATAATGCAGATAATAAACGAGAGAAGCGAAAAAATTGCTACGGCGGTAAGCCCGACCGCCTGAACATAGAGCCTCGGGCTTTTTATTTTATCGGTTCGCCATTTAAGTATAAAGGTTACTGCCGCGGCGAAGATAAGGCCGCAAAACGTCCCTAAAAGGTCGTTTCCGATATTTCCCGTAAGGGGATGACTTATTACCGATTCGCCTATAAGCACCGCCGCAATAAGATAAATAAAGCTTTTACTGTCCCCTGCGATCAAAATTCTTCTCCCCCGAAATATTATTATCCTTTGCGTAGGTCCCGCTTTCGTTTATTCCTATCTTTTTTACGAAAGTACAGTTTTTATAAAGTCCCAGGCCGCCAAGCTTAAGGTTTTCGACTCCGCCCTCAAAATAGGGCAGAGCAAAGTCCTTTCCGATATTTATTGCCGTTTCGATCTCGTAAAGGGCGGTATGACCTCCAAAGCCGTAGGTTGAATACGCCAGCTTCAGCATCCCCGAAACATCTACCCCCGAAACGGTATTTTCCTCAGCAAAAATCGGCTTTATATCCTTAGCGGCGGCAAGTCTGAGCTTTAAAGGAAGCTCGTTTTTTCGGCAAAAGTACACCGTCTCGTAAAAAAGAGCTTTGTCGATACCCTCGGCAAGAACTACCGCTTCACAGTGGGAAAGCGCGGGCATTTTATCGAGGAAAAGGTTTATATTTTCGGCGGCCTCAAAAAGGCTTTCGCCCTTTCCCGATACCGATTTCGGTAAAGAAGCATCGGCAAGGTCGGTATATTTATAGTAAAGGCCTACTCCCGCGGAGGAGCCCTCAACCCCCATAAGCGAAACGAGATATTTATCGTTTGGCTCGGTGGCGGTACAGCCGCATAAAATTATTAGCGGAAAAAGAATTATTAAAAGCTTTTTAACCATTTTTTCGCACCCTGTCGTTATTTTGAATTTCGGGACGGGTCTTCATATTTCGCCAGCCCGTCCGTCTGAAAACGTCCTTGAAGCGACGGCCGAAAGAGGAAAGCAGAGAGATCGTTGAATCCACTCCGAAGGAGGTCATACCGAGGAGGTAGATAAGAAATACCAGCAGCATAAAAATATAGCCGTAGAGACCGAAAAGCCCTGCCGCTAGGATCATTATAAAGCGCATAAAGAAAACCGCCGTTTTAAGACGGGGCACAGTAAGGCCGCAGATACCGCTCAGGGCTACGATAATAAGCATAGGCGCGCTTATTATTCTCGCTTCTACCGCCGCCTGACCTACCACGAGACCGCCGACGATGCTGAGGGCGTGACCGACGCTTTGGGGCATACGTATTCCCGTTTCACGAAGTATTTCGAAAACGACGGTAAGGGCCAGAGCCTCGGTAAGGGTAGAAAAGGGTACCCCCTCCCTCGCTTTTGCCACAGTCAGAGCAAAGGCAGAGGGAAGAAACTCGAAATGAAAGGTAGTAAGAGCTATAAAGACCGCAGGGGCCGAAAAGCTCAGAAAAAAGCAGAGCATACGCAAAAGCCGTCCCGCGGAAGCCAAACCGTGATTTATATAGTAGTCCTCGTCCGACTGGAAATTTTCGCTGAAAAGATAGGGCAGGGTTATGACCATAGGCGTACCGTCAACGATAAGAGCTACCCTACCCTCCAAAAGCTGTGCGCAGACGACGTCGGGACGCTCGGTTTTTCCGACATTCTTAAAAAATGAGGAAGGCCTGTCCGAAATAAGCTCGGTTATATAATTCGAGTCCAAGACCGCGTCGATATCGATTTTACTAATGCGGCTTTTCAGTTCCCGAAGGACCTCGCGGTTTACAAGGGATTTAAGATAACAGATAAAAACAAGAGTATTGGTACGGCGGCCGATATTCGTCATTTCGGCGCAAAAATCGGGGGTCTTCAGACGTCGGCGAAGCATTGCCGCATTAAACATGGCCGCTTCGTCGAAGCCCTCGCGAGGGCCCTCCAATACCCGTTCGTTTTCGGGCTCGGATATACCTCTCGTGCGCCATCCCTTGGTATTTATTATAAGGGCGGTTTTACACCCATCGATAAGAAGAAGGGTATCGCCGTAGAGCATTGAGGATGCGGCTGTTTGAACCTCTCCGACAAGCTTTACCTCCCCCGCATAGAGCAGGTTTTTATATACGTATTCGACTGTACTTTCGTCCCTCGGTAGGTTTCTTGCAAGCACTAAGGGACGCATTATGGAATCGTTTATAAGATCGACGTTTACCATACCGTCGAAATATATAAGGCAGGCCTCGATTCCGCCGCAGAAGGAGAAATTTCTGAACCTTATAACACTATCCTTATCAAAAAGCGTTTTTATTATATTTATATTGTCCCGAAGCCTACCGACGAAAAAATCTTCCAACCTATTCACCCCGAAATATTGTTTGCAAAAGAAGGTGAACTATTCGGTCAGGTTTTGCATATTATATATAAAACCATTTTAAGGGAGAAATTTATGGATAAAACGCTTTTTGAGAAATACATAAACGAAATGCGGGCTATGAAGGCTGCGGCTATGCCTGAGCCCGCAAGGCCTGCCGCCGTTTTTTACTACGGAAACGACGAGGATATGACGGGCAGCGGTACCCTTAAGGTACGAGCTACCTCGGTAAGAGGTCTTTATCCCGTTGAGGGGGCAAGGGTTACGGTATTTACGGGGAATGCCGATAATATGACGGTAGTGGCCGAGGGAAATACCGATATAAGCGGAGCCTCTCCGGAATTTACCCTGCCTGCTCCCGCCGCAATTCTTTCCGAAAGCCCCGACCCGAAATCACGACCCTACGCCCTTTATAACCTTCTGACCGAGGCCGACGGCTTTACCAAGACCTATAACTATAACGTGGCGGTATTTGACGGGGTGACCTCACTACAGGCGGTCGAGCTTATCCCCCTGAGCGCGGAGCCCGATAAAAACCGCCCCATAGTTATCGACGAATACGAAGAATATACCCTTTAAGGAGGCAGCTTATGGCCGACGCAGTATTTCAGAAAATTCCCGAAACGATCACGGTCCATTTGGGGGCTCCGAGCTCGGACGCAGAAAACGTTACGGTTCCCTTTGTCGATTACGTCAAAAACGTAGCCTCAAGCGAGATATATCCCTCCTGGCCCGAAAACGCGCTGAGGGCCAATATCTACGCCATAACCACCTACGCACTTAACCGAATTTTTACCGAATGGTACCCCTCCCGCGGGTACGATTTCGACATTACAAGCTCCACCGCCTACGATCAGGCCTTTATTCCCGACCGCGATATTTTCGAAAACGTCGGGGCGATCGTCAACGAGCTTTTTAACGATTACGTCGTCAGAGACGGTACGGTAAATCCCCTCTTCACACAGTTTTGTAACGGCACCACCTCGACCTGCGACGGACTCAGTCAGTGGGGCACGGTGACCCTTGCCGAACAGGGACTTACTCCCTACGAAATACTTCAGTACTATTACGGGCAGGACATAAGCATTATTAAAAACGCGCCGATAGAAAATATTCCCGAGTCCTACCCCGGCCGCCCTCTTACCCTCGGTGACGCAGGAAACGACGTTGAGACCTTGCAGGAGGAGCTTAACCGAATAGGACAAAACTACCCCGCCATACCGAAGATCAAAAGCGTAAACGGAATATTCGGCACCGATACCGAGGAAGCGGTAAGGGTCTTTCAGGAGGTATTCGGTCTTCCCGCAAACGGTCAGGTCGATAAGGCTACCTGGTACAGGATCAAGCGGTATTACGCAGGGGTAAAGTCCCTTGCCGAGCTTGTATCCGAGGGGGTAAGTCTTCAGGAGGCACAGCTCCCCTTTGAGACGGTCTTGAGAATAGGCTCGGTCGGTATCCCCGTAAGGCTTATACAGTATTATTTAAACGTCATCGCATATTTTGGCGGAATATTCGACATTTTCCCCTTAAACGGTATTTACGACGAGGTCACCGCCGAGGCGGTAAGAGCCTTTCAGCGGTATTTCGGCCTAAATCCGTCGGGAGAGGTCGACAGAGATACCTGGAACCGACTTTCGGAGGTTTACAGAGAAATCGTTTTGGGCATTCCCGACTCGGTATACGGCGGAAACGCTCGGCTTTACCCCGGATATTTTTTAAGCGAGGGGATGAGAAACGGCGACGTTACCAACCTACAGACCTATTTAAGCTATATCGGAGAATTCTACACCGACATACCGAGGATCCCCGTAACGGGATATTACGGAGATCAGACAGCCGAGGCGGTAAGGGTCTTTCAGCGGCTTTTCGGCCTTCCCGAAACGGGAGCGGTAGGAGCGGTTGCCTGGAACGAAATTGCTAAGCAGTACGACTTTTTAAGGGCTACGGAGAATTAAAAAGAGGAGCATACGCTCCTCATAAAAACTGTCTCAGATCGATAGCTAAACGCTCCTCGAGATTTATAAGCCTTTTACAGATATCCTTTGCGGTCTCGTCGGCCGCCTTATATTCATTCAAATAGCGATTTAAGGATTTCACCCCCATATTACAGCCGTCGGTCATAAGATCGGCAACGGTACTGTCGGTATCCTCCATAGCCAGCTTCATTTCGGTTTTGAGATAGCTCATGGTTTTGGCCATAGGGTTCGGGTCCTTTCCGTCGTCGGAAAATCGGTTAAGGGCCGCTTCTATTTCGTGACCTAACTTTAAGTGCTCATCCCTACATGCAGTAAGGTATTTCGCCATTTTGTCGGAGGAAACGTGGGCAAGAACGTCGTCTATCGACCCGGTTCCCATTTTGACCCCCGCGTCACATTCGCGAAGCAGCTTTATAGTATCTTGTTCTATCAAAAAAATCACCCTTTCGGAAGTTATTATTTCCAAAAAAGGGTGATTTTATTATTCGAATAAATACTTAAACCTTTCCGACTGCGCCATAGAGACGTAATCGTCGTCTGCAATTATAATATGGTCGATAAGGTTTATTGAAACGGCCTTGAGCGCGCCTATGATCTCGGTAGTAATAATTACGTCGAGCTCCGAAGGAATGGCTATTCCGCCGGGGTGATTATGAGCAAGGACTACGGCGGTAGCCTCGGTTTTAAGCACCTTTTCGAGAACGGTTCGGGGACTTATTCCCACCGAATCCACGTCGCCCTCCCCTATTATTTCGAAGGACAGTACCTTTCCGAGGCGGTTAAGACAGAGCATTGCGCAGCATTCGGTATCCACGAGAGAAAACTGCACCATCATATATTCCCCGATATCGGTAAGGTTTTTAAGAAGGTCGTCGGTTTTATATTTCGAGAGGATATAGTTTCGGGCGACAGGTCTTATAAGCTTAATAAGGCTTGCGGCGTTTCGAGTCATACCCTTAACGGCACAAAGCTCCTCGATATCGGCGTCGATAACTCCGCTGAGACTGCCGAAACGAGTCAGCAGTTCTCTTGCTATCCAGGCGGTATCCTTCTGTGGAATTCCGTAAAAGAGCAGCATTTCAAGGAGCTTATCGTTTTGAATCTCGCTAAGGCGCTTCTTGCTTACTATTTCGGTTTTGAGTCTTTCGCGATGACCCTTGTGAACGTTTTCTGACAAATGCTGACACTCCTTAATTTAGGTCTTCCAAAGGAAGGCAATTTGTGGTATATTATTAACGGTGATAAAAAATGAAAAGCTTTACCGCTGGAAAAAACGACGCCGGAAAACGGCTCGATAAATTTATACAGAAGGCTATTCCTTCCCTTCCGACCTCCCTTATGTACCGTTTTATTCGTACCAAGCACATAAAGGTCAACCGAAAGAAGGCCGAGATCTCGACCAAGCTTAACGAAGGTGACGTCGTAGAGGCCTGGATAAGCGACGAATTTTTCGCCGAGGTCAAGCCCAAGTACGACTTTTTATCGGCACCCGTAAAGCTCGATATAGTTTACGAGGACGAAAACATACTTTTGGTCGATAAAAAGCAGGGGGTCCTCGTTCATCCCGACGACAAGGAATATAGCGACACCCTTATCGGCCGTATACAGCATTATCTTTACGATAAGGGGGAATATGACCCCGAGCTTGAAAACAGCTTTAAGCCCAGCCTTGCCAACCGTATCGACCGAGGCACGGGAGGTATCGTAATTGCGGCGAAAAACGCCGAAGCCTTGCGTATTCTTTGCGATAAGATAAAATACCGCGAGCTCGATAAAAAGTATCTCGCGGTAATTCACGGCATTCCCAAAAAGAAGGAGGCTATCCTCGAGGGCTTCCTCGAAAAGAACGAGGACAAAAACAAGGTTTATCTTAAAAGCTCCCGAGCGGACGGCGGTCTTACCATAAAGACGGGATACAGGGTACTCTCGAGCAAAAACGGGCTCTCTCTTATAGAAGTCGACCTTTTTACGGGACGCACCCATCAGATAAGGGCCCACATGGCCTCTATCGGTCATCCCCTTCTCGGTGACGGGAAATACGGAAAGCTCGCCGCCGACAAAAAGCTCGGCTTTACCCGTCAGGCTCTTTATTCCTATAAGCTTTCCTTCGATTTTAAGACCGACGCGGGAATACTTAACTATTTAAACCAAAAGACCTTTACGGTTGAGGACGTCTGGTTTGCCCGTGAGCTATTCGATTTTAGAGTTTAAAGGCTACATCCTTATCTCCGAAGGTATAGGGGGTAAGCTTTACTCCCGCCGCCTTAAACATCATTTTTGAGGCCATAACGCCGTCGGTTTCGGCATATTTGTCGCAAGAATAGATTATTTCCTTTATTCCCGACTGAATTATCGCCTTGGCACATTCGTTGCAGGGGAAAAGAGTAGCGTAAAGACGGCTGCCCTCTAAGGAGCCTCCGCGGAAGTTAAGTATTGCGTTTAGCTCGGCGTGACATACGAAATAGTATTTTGTCTCTAAATTTCCGCCCTGACGGTCCCAGGGGAAGGTATCGTCGGAGCAGCCCTGCGGCATTCCGTTATAGCCTACCGATAAAATTTTATTATCGCCGCTTACTATGCAGGCACCTACCTGCGTGGAGGGGTCCTTACTGCGCATAGCCGAAAGCTCGGCAATGCCCATAAAATATTCGTCCCAGGAAAGATAACCTTCGCGCTTCATATTAAGTACCTCTTTTATAAATTATTTATTATATTTAAAATATCCGACGGAGTATCGGCAATATGCCCTGCTCCGTTTTCTTTTAACTCCTCTACCGTGCGAAAGCCCCAGGTAACGCCGATAGAATGAGTTTTAGAGTTAACTGCGGTCTTCATATCGACCCCCGAGTCGCCGATAAACACCGTCTCGGCAGGGGTAGCGCCGAATTCCTTTATTATTTCGTTTGTAGAAAACGGATCGGGCTTCAAGGGGCGGTCGGAAGTCTGACCGATAACACGGTCGAAAATTCCGCCGAATATCTTCTCGGCGATCTCGGTCGCCATATGATGAGCCTTATTGGTACAGATGGCAATATGTATTCCCTTTTCTTTAAGGGCTTTAAGCATTTCGGGGACGCCCTCGTAAGGGACCGATTTATCGGCATAATGAACGGCGTAATAGTCGAGCATAAGCTTCATGGCCTTCGCGTGCTCCTCCTCCGATCTGTGATCCTCGGGCAGGGCACGGTAAATAAGCTTAGGTATTCCGTTTCCGACGAAATATTTATATGCGGAAACGTCGTGGGTCGGGTGACCAAGTGTACGCATGGCGTGGTTGGTAGAGTCGGCAAGGTCGTCTATAGTATTGCAGACCGTTCCGTCTAAATCAAAAATAACTAATTTTATCATTTATAATTGCTCCCTTTTCCGACATTTTAACACAAATAACGCAGTTTTACAATAAATATATAATTTTTTTCAAAAAACACTTGCAAAACGCTCGGTTTTCTGTTATTATATCTTTTGCTATTGAATAAATAAGAGGAGGTGCAGTGTCCATGGCAAAGTGTGATATCTGCAGCAAAGAGATTGCTTTCGGCATTAAGGTTTCCCATTCTCACAGAAGAACTAACAGAACCTGGAAGCCCAATGTTGTAAAGGTTAAGGCCATCGTAAACGGCACACCCCGTCGAATCAATGTCTGCACCCGTTGCCTTCGTTCCGGCAAGGTTGTACGCGCTATCTAATTAGACGGACAAGAGCAATAACTTAAAACCCGAAGACAAAAGTCTTCGGGTTTTTGCTTTTTCTAAATAGCCTTCATACGGAGTTTGTTCATACGCTTATCAAGCTCCGACGCTATTTCGGCACATTCCAAAAGCTCCGCTTCCATTTCCGACGTAAAATCTATATCCTTTTTATATCTGAGCTGATGCTCAAGGCTTGCCCAGAAATCCATCGCTATGGTTCGAAGCTGAATTTCAACCTTCATCATCCGCTTTTCCTTCGCCAAAAATATCGGCACGGTCACAATAAGATGCAGGCTTCTGTATCCATTAGGCTTCGGATTTGCTATATAGTCCTTTATTTCTAATAGAGTTATGTCGTCCTGCTTTAGAAAAGCTTCGGCAATAGTATAAACGTCCTCGGTAAAGGAGCATATTACTCTTATACCCGCAACGTCGTTAAGATTTTTTTCAACAGAGTCTACGCTGAGAGGAATCCCGCGCCGTTCTAACTTCTCTTTCATACTCATAGGCCGTTTAAGACGAGATTTAATACTGTTTATAGGGTTTCGGTCGAGAAGCAGAGAATATTCTTCGTTTAATACGTTAAACTTCGTTTCTATTTCCATAATGGCACATCGGTAATACGCCATAAGTTTTTCAAACTCTGAAAAATACTCTCTTGCCTTAAACAGATCCACCGAGCTGAGAAGCTCCTCAAGTTCTTTTCTTTCTACCGCTTCCATAATTTCACCTCTTATATATTTTCGCCGATAAATATTAAACCAATATTAACAAAAAAGCTCCGAATCGTTAACTATTTGGAGCTTTAATCTATTCCTGCTTAAAGGGTCTCGTCATAAGCCTTGTGACGATATCGTCAAGGGGATAATTATCGAAAAGAAGATGATGACAGGTTTCGATTATGGGAACCTCTACCGAATTTTCGGCGGCAAGCTTATAGGCTATGTCACAGGCAAAGTAGCCCTCGACGGTGCCTACCTCCTTAAGGGCCTGCTCTACGGGCATTCCCTCGCCGACCTTTCTTCCGAAACGGTTGTTGCGGCTATGAGGAGATGTACAGGTAACTATAAGGTCTCCCATACCCGTAAGGCCGTAGAAGGTAGCCTCGTTTGCGCCAAGGGCGGTACCGAGCCGCTTCATTTCGGCAAGACCGCGGGTCATAAGGGCGGCCTTCGAGTTATCGCCGAGGCCCATTCCGTCACAGACACCTGCCGCAACGGCAATTATATTTTTAAGGGCTCCGCCAAGCTCTACGCCTATTATATCAGGGTTGGTATAAACCCTTAAATACTCGTTGGAAAACACCTTCTGAACGATACCCAGGGCTTCGGGGTCGTTTCCTGCGGCGGCAAGCATGGTAGGAATACCGCGGGCAACCTCCTCAGCGTGAGAGGGACCCGAGAGAATAACGATCTTTTTGTCGGGAAGCTCGCGGACGATAACCTCCGAAAGGCGCTTCAAGGAGGCTTTTTCGAAGCCCTTGGCAACGTTTACTATAATTCCCGGCTCATTTACCGCTCTGAGTCTTGCGGCCGTTTCGCCTACGGCAAAGGAGGGGGTCGCAATAACCGTAATATACGAACCGTCGGCCTCCGTTAGGTCGTCGGTTACTTTAATTTTTTCGGAAATATAGACGCCTTTTAAAAGCTTTTCGTTGGTGCGGGTAGTGCGGAGCTGCTCAACCTCTTCCTTAAAGGGTGACCAGACCGTTACCTCGTGTCCGTTAGCGTATAGGGTGATGGCCAGGGCAAGGCCCCATCCTCCCGAACCTAAAACCGTTATTTTAGCCATTTCTCTTACCTCTTCTTAGCTGAAATCGTGGGTTCTGTTCCTTCTATTAGTCTTTTTATGTTAGCGGTGTGCTTAGCGAAGACGATAACCCCTGCCATCAGCGCCATAATTATTACGGGGATTATATTATAGTAGGCGAAATTCACTACTATCGCGTATACTATCGCTACTCCTATGACCACGACGGTTGCAATAAGGGAGCTTAGCGATACGATCTTCGAAATTATAAGGGATACTATGAAGGCCGTCAGCCCGAGTATTATGGCAAGCGGACAGCATACCGCGAAGGTTCCGACGCTGGTAGCGACCGCCTTACCGCCCTTGAATCCGAAGAATATCGGATAAATATGGCCGAGCATTACGGCGATACAGCAGATATAGGCGCCGTAGTCGGGATGAAAAAGCCAGTTAAAGCCTTGTTCAACGTTATTTATAAGATATCCGAAAACAAGCTTTCCCGCAAGGCAGGCACCGAAGCCCTTTAAGATATCGAATAAAAAGGTAAGTATGGCAGGAAGCTTACCCACCGTTCGAAGCACGTTTGTGGCGCCCGCGTTACCGCTGCCCGATTTCCGAACGTCCTCGCCCGTAAAAATACGGGACATTATTACCGCAAAGTTGAGTGATCCGAGCAGGTATGCAAAAGCTATTACCCCTACCGCTGTTAAAACTTGATATGCGCTCACCTATTTATCTCCTCTTTCTCTGATGACAAATCGTATGGGCGTTCCCTCGAGTCCGAAGGTAGACCTTATTTGATTTTCAAGATATCGCTGGTATGAAAAGTGAAACAGGTCGGCCCTGTTACAAAAGCAAACAAATGTCGGAGGCTTGGTCGAAGCCTGCGTCATATAGTAGATTTTAAGTCTTCGGCCCTTATCCGACGGGGGCTGAACACGGGCGGTGGACTCGGCTAAAATATCGTTGAGCTTACCGGTAGAAATACGCATCGTATTCTGTGTATGAACGTACTTTATAAGCTCGAAAAGCCTATCGAGGCGCTGACCCGTTTTGGCCGAAATAAAAATTATGGGGGCGAAGGACATAAATGAAAAGTCGTTCATAAGGCTCTTTCGGTAGGAGTCCATAGTCCTTCCGTCCTTTTCGACGATATCCCATTTATTTACCGCGATTATACAGGCCTTTCCCTCTTCCAAGGCGAGGCCCGCAACCTTTGAGTCCTGCTCGGTGAAGCCGTCGGTGCCGTCGATCATAATAACGCAGACGTCGCTTCGCTCGATGGCCATTTTGGCGCGGAGCACACTGTATTTTTCGAGCTTGTCGTCGACCTTGGATTTTCTTCTTAGTCCTGCGGTATCGGTAAAGTTGAAGCGACCGAACTCGTTTTCAACGAGACTGTCGATAGCGTCTCTGGTCGTTCCCGCAATATCCGAAACGATTACCCTTTCCTCGCCCGCAACGGCGTTTACGAGGGAGGATTTACCCGCATTTGGCTTTCCGATAATAGCGACGTTTATAATCTCGCTTTCGAGCTCGTCGGACTCCTCCTCGGGGAGGTATTTTATAACCTCGTCGAGAAGGTCGCCCGTTCCCGTTCCGTGAACCGAGGAAACGGCTACGGGGTCGCCGAGGCCTAAATTGTAAAATTCGTAAAATTCAAGGGGCGGCTCGCCTATTTTATCGCATTTATTTACGCAAAGAACGACCGGTTTTCCGCTTTTCTGAAGCAGTGCAGCCACGTCCTCGTCGGCGGCGGTAACACCGCTTTTTACGTCAACGACAAAGATTATGGCATTGGCCATTTCGATGGCAAGCTGAGCCTGATTTCTCATCCCCTGAAGAATGACGTCGTCGGTTCCCTGCTCGATACCGCCGGTATCGATAAGCATCATCTGCCGACCGCACCATTCGGCATCCCCGTATATTCTATCACGGGTAACACCCGGAGTATCGTCGACTATTGACATACGTTTACCGATTAGTTTGTTGAAAAGGGTCGATTTGCCGACATTGGGCCTTCCGACCACCGCAACAACGGGTTTTGCCATAGCTTTTCCTCTCTGTTCTAAAAACTCGCAAGGGCCTCGACGAAGGAATATCCGTCGGGCTCGATGATTTTAATTTCTACGCCCAGCTCTTTTTCGACCTCGGCGACCGAAACGCTGTCTAAAAAGAGGTCGCGTTCAAACCGAAGCATATTAGAGGGTACAAGCAGGATGTCACCGATATCCTTACCCCTTAACTGAGCTATTATATCGCCGCCGGTAAGAAGTCCCGCGACGGTTATTTTTTCGCCGAAGAAATCGTTTCTGATCTCATACACGTTACATTTTAAATTATGCCATTTATTTCCCGCTTTGTCAACAGTTGCCTTTATAAGGGGGTAGGCGGCGACTCCCGTTGCGCAGCAGATCCGCTTTTCACAGGCCGGCTCTTCCATATCCGAAAGGGCATCGTTTGCCTCTTTTTCGAAAAGAGACCACATTCCGACTCCGTTATCGAGCTGATGAAAATCGCCGTAGTGCTCGGCGGGAGGTATGGGTATCCCCGCCTTAAGGTAAAACTCGTCGGCGGCAAAGCAGAGCTTTGCTCCGAGCCTTTCTTCACACTCTTTATTTACCTTTTCGGTTATTTCAATAACCCTTTTCGAGGTTTCTGCGCCGAAGGGGGTGATTTTGGTAAGGCCGTCACGGTATTTGGTAAGTCCGACGGGTACCGAAGCAATGCACTGCGCATTCCTATATCCCGAAAGGTCGCGAAGGGTTTTTTCAAGCTCGGCGCCGTCGTTATAGCCGGGGACCAAAACAAGCTGAAAATTCATTTTAATTCCCGCGTCGTCAAGCCTTTTTATTATTTCCAGCTTTTCGCCCGCAAAACGGTTATTCATCATTTTACAGCGAAGCTCGGGGTTGGTGGTATGAACCGAGATATTTACGGGACTTATATGCATTTTTATTATGCGCCCGATTTCGTGCTCGGTAAGGTTAGTAAGGGTAATATAGTTTCCGAAAAGGAAGGACAGACGGGAATCGTCGTCCTTAAAATAGAGGGTATCGCGCATACCGTGGGGAAGCTGATCGATAAAGCAGAAAATACATTTATTCCTGCAGGAATGCTGCTCGTCCATAAGATAGCTGTCGAAAAGGAGTCCGAGCTCGTCGTACTCGCCTTTTTTAATTTTATAGACCTTTTCCTTACCGTTTTTTCTAAGTACGGTAAGGGTCAGCTTTTCGTCATTCTGATAAAAGCGGTAGTCGAGAACGTCGACAATCTCGTTATCGCCGATTTTTACAAGGGTATCCCCTGCTTTTATTCCCGCCCTTGCCGCAGGGCTTTTCTTTTCTACCTCGCAGATTTTTACGGCCATACTGCACCTTCTTTCATAAAAAAATAGAGAAGGATCGCTCCTCCTCTATCCCCTAATCTTTTAAAAAATTAGTCCTCAACCTTTACAACTTCACGTCCGTTGTAGTAGCCACATGCGGGGCAAATTCTGTGAGGTCTCTTGTACTCTCCGCAACGGTCGCATTTTACGAGGGTAGGAGCAGTGAGTTTCCACAGGTTATTACGTCTTTTGTCACGTCTTGCTTTTGAGGTTTTTCTCTTCGGTACTGCCATTTCAGCGCCTCCTTAAAATTTTTGTCTTTGGTAGATTTTAGTCTTTTAAAAGCTCTGTAAGAGCGGCAAGCCTGGGGTCGATCTCCTTCTTCTGACAGCTACAGCTACCAAGGTTAAGATCGGTTCCGCAGTCGGGGCATAGTCCCCTGCAATCAGCCTTACAAAGAATTTTCGTCGGAAGGCTCATCACAATGTCGTCGTAACAGAAGTCTTCAAGGTCGAGCTTCATATCGGGTACAACCGCCACGTCGTCGTTTTGAATACTATCTTCGTCTTCAAGACTTACGACGATAGTGCGATTGATCTTTGCGATATAATTAACCGTCGTTTCTTTTAGACAACGGTCGCAAAAACCGACATAACTGACCTTGCAATCGAGCTGAGATTCAACAATACCTGCGCGGCTGACAATTTTTCCGCTAATTGCCACGGGGGAACGAAACGGTTTGACGCCAAGGAAATTTAATTCAGACAAATCCATTTCGAATTCGACCGACAGAGTGTCTCTGCTGCCGGAAAACAGGGGCTTCAGATCGAGAAGCATAATCTCACCTCAATTGTCACAAAGAACATTATATATAATGCGTCTCCTTTTGTCAAGTGTTTTTTAAACATAAAATTACGGAGCAGAAGTATCTGCTCCGTAGGGGGTAAATTACAGTTTCTGAGCTACCTCGAAAACCTCTGAGGGAAGGTCTGCTTCGTCGCAGGATACGGTAAATACGTACTCGATGTCCTCGCTTGCGGCAAGGCGCTTAAAGAAGCCGTCGATTCCGTCGAGGCCGCCGCCGATCTTCTTGGTTGCGTCGCCGAAGATATGGGTAACGTCGTGGTTGCTTGCGGCTATTCCGCAGAGCATGGCATAATATTCATCATAACCGGAAATTCCGTAGCTTTCTACGTCGATAAGTCGTACCTCGCGAGCAACGCTAAAACGGAGGGCGTCGCCTTTCTCGATGCAGACCACGTTTCCGGGACTGGACTTAGCGGCAGCGTTTACTGCGTCGATGAGTTTTTTGGTTTTTCCTGAACCTTTGTTTCCGATAATAAGTTTAATCATATTATCCGCTCCTTTTCTATATACACCGCTTTCGCGGTTATTTTAATTAGCTTAGCTTATTATTTTGCGAGGCGGGCTTCAAGCTCTGCCTTGGCGGCCTCGTAGCCGGGCTTGCCGAGAAGGGCAAACATATTCTTCTTATAGCTCTCTACGCCGGGCTGATCGAAGGGGTTGACTCCGAGGAGGTAGCCCGAAATTCCGCAGGCCTTTTCGAAGAAGTAAATAAGACGGCCGAGGTTTTCCTCGTCGGCTTTATCTATCGAGATAACGAGGTTTGGAACAGATCCGTCGGTATGAGCGAGGATGGTTCCCTCGAAGGCCTTGGAATTTACGAAGGAGAGTGGCTTTCCTGCGAGGAAGTTGAGTCCGTCGCCGTCGTCATCCTCCTTTTCGATACAGATATCGTTTCCGCATTCACCGATGGTAACTACGGTTTCGAACATTACGCGGCTTCCGTCCTGTATAAACTGACCCATAGAGTGAAGGTCGGTAGAGAAGACCACAGACGCGGGGAAGAGACCCTTATTGTCCTTTCCTTCGCTTTCGCCAAAGAGCTGCTTATACCATTCGGACATCATGGTAAAGCGGGGCTCGTAGGAAACCAGCATTTCGACCGCCTTACCCTTGCGGTAGAAGGCATTACGGATAGCGGCGTAGGTATAGCAGGGGTTTTCGTAGATATCGTTTACCGAGTAGTCGGCGGCGGCATCGGCAGCACCCTTCATAAGCGCGTCGATATCGGCTCCGCAGACGGCAATGGGAAGAAGGCCAACGGCGGTAAGCACCGAGAAGCGTCCTCCGACGTCGTCGGGAATTACGAAGCATTCGTATCCCTTCTGATCGGCGAGCTGCTTCAGAGTTCCTCTTGCCTTATCGGTAGTGCAGTAGATTCTCTTTGCGGCCTCTTCCTCGCCGTAGCGCTCCTCAAGATATTTGCGGAGAACGCGGAAGGCGATGGCGGGCTCGGTAGTGGTTCCCGATTTCGAAACTATGTTGACCGAAACGCGCTTTCCTTCGCAGATCTTAAGAAGATCGTCGAGGGCAGAGCCCGAAATGGTATTACCGGCGAAATATATGTCGGGGGTAATCTTGGGAAGAGCGTTATAGTTATTCGACTTTAAGAATTCAATAGCGGCACGGGCGCCGAGGTAGGAGCCTCCGATTCCGATAACGATGAAAACGTCGGTATCGTCGATTATTTTAGCGGCGGCTTTTTTAATTCTTGCGAATTCGTCTTTATCGTACGCAGTGGGAAGGTCGATCCATCCGAGGAAGTCGTTTCCGAGACCGGTTTTAGTATGAAGCATTTCGTGCGCAGACTTTACCTGAGCTTCCATTCCAACGAGGTCGTTTTCACAGAGGAAGTCGGCGGCATACTTATAGTTGAATTTAAGTGCCATGGTTTTAAAACTCCTTTTGGGTTGCCTTATGATATGAGAAGGATGAAATAGAGGGACTTATAAGTCTTTATAATACCTCATCCTATCTGCTTATGTCCATTTTACACTAAACCTAAAGTTTTTTCAACAGAAATTTATAATATTTAGTAATAAAATTACAAGGTGAACAAACTTTTAAGCAGTCGGACGAGGCAAATTCCGTAGGTCAGGCGGTCGGAGCCGTTTTTCGCCGTCACCTTCAGACTGCCTATTTCCTGCCCGTTCAGGTAAAAATTGACGCGCCCGACGGTATCCCCCTTCTTTACGGGGGCGGTAAGCTCTTCGGAAAGAGAGAGGGTCGAGGTTATTTTTTTCTCCTCCCCTTTTTTAAGGAGAACCGAAAATTCTTCGGTTATTTCGGGGATGATCTCGGGTACGGTGCCCTTTTTGACGGGAAGGGTATGAAGTCCCTTTGTTTCGGGCTCTATATTTATATATGAGTAGTTGGCGAAGCCGAAATCGAGCAGCTTCTGACAGCCTGAGAAACGGTCCTTGCTTGTAGGTGAGCCGAGCACCACCGCAATAAGGGTAAGGCCCTGTCTTTCGGCGGCGGCCGCAAGGCAGGAGCCTGCCTTCGAGGTCGTTCCCGTTTTTAGACCGAAGCAGCCCTCGTAGTAGCGGATAAGCTTATTCGTATTGGTAAGCTCGCTTTCGCCGTTTCGAAGGGAGTCTATACGGATTGTACTGTATTCTCTTATAAGGTCGTGCTTCAGAAGCTCTTTCGACATCAGAGCCACGTCGTAGGCGGTGGTAAGGTGCTCCTCGGCGTCGAGGCCGTAGCTGTTAACGAAATGGGTCGACTCCATACCGAGAGCGTCGGCCTTTTCGTTCATCAGCTTAACGAATACCTCCTCGCTGCCCGAAACCGCTTCGGCAAGGGCAACTGTGGCATCGTTGGCCGAGGCAATTACGGTAGCCTTAAGCAGGTCGTTTACCGTCATAACCTCACCCGGCTCCAGCCATATCTGGGAGCCGCCCATACTTGCGGCATGGTCGGAGGCGGTAATTTTATCGTCGAGGCTCAGCCTTCCGCTTTCTATCGCCTCCATAACTAAAACAAGGGTCATAATTTTCGTGATAGAGGCAGGGGCAAGCCTGACTTCGGCATTGCTTTCGTAAAGCACTTTACCCGTATTATATTCCATAAGTATTGCGGATTTTGCGTTTATTTGTAAATTTTCTCCGATTTCGGCGGAGGCCTGCTCGTTTACCGGCAAAGGCTCGTTAAATTCCGCCGAGGCGGGCTCAATGGGTACGGACGAGGCCGATGCGGGTATTACGGCATAGATCATAAGGGACAGACAAAGGAAAAGTATCGTAATTTTTTTCATAAATAAACACCCCACAGAAAATATATGTGGGGTGTGGCATTTTAATAACCAAGCTCCTCGGCACAGAGGATGACCTTTATTCGGTTTTTCTTTCTCTGCATACCGCAGACGGTATAATGGGCACAGATTCGTCCTTCGCTCCTACAGCCCTTTGTTATATCGGCGTCGGGGTAGAGGCAGTGCCCCAAGGTCTTGCAGGGGGTATCTACCCCGAGGCGCTGAGCATTTTTAGGTGCGGCAACCGTTTTTACGCGGTGAAAGCCCTCCTTTACGTCCTCTACGATCTTATTTTTACCTACGATACAGATAACCGATTCGGGGCCGAAGGTAATTGCGGCCACGCGGTTTCCGTTTCCGTCGACGTTTATAAGCTCGCCCTCCCTTGTTACGGCATTGGCAGAGGTTATAAAGGCATCGGCCGAGAAGGTCTTACGGTAGATCTCTTCGACCTCTTCCCTCGAAAGCCCGGGGACCGAGCGGTCGAGAAAGACGTAGTCGCCGCTTTTCATAAGGTCGAAAACTCCGCACTCGGATAAAGTCACCGAGCCGCCGCAGCTTATTACGTCACCCTTTTTAAGAAGTCCCTTTACGATTTCGGGGATATCCTCCTTTTTTTCTGCAAAATAGGCCTCCATATTATTTTTTCTTAAGGCCTCAAGAATTTTTTCCATAATCTATTCACTCCTTATTATATATCCGCCGCCGAGGACCGCGTCGCCGTCGTAAAATACCGCCGACTGACCCGGTGTGGGTCCGCGCTGAGGATTTTCGAACTCTAAGAGGGCTTCGGTCTCGCTTAGGGGATGAAAGACGCATTTTTCGTCCCGCGCACTGTATCTGAGTCTGGCGGTGCAGGTGAGATCCCTTCCGTCGGATACTGCGCCGATAAAATTCACGTTATTTATATATACCCTCTTCTTATATATGTGTTCCTCGTCGCCGAGTATTACGGTATTGGTCACGGGGTCCTTGGAGATTACGAACTGAGGTTTTCCGAGGGCTATTCCGAGGCCCTTGCGCTGACCTATGGTATAGTGCTGATGACCAAGGTGACGACCGAGGACCTTTCCGCAGATATCGGTATAGTCTCCCGTCTTAAAGGGCTCTCCCCTATACTCCTCGAGAAAGGCGGCATAGTCGCCGTCGGGCACGAAGCAGATGTCCTGACTCTCCTTGGCAGACGCCGAAGAAAAGGCATATTTTTCGGCAATCTCCCTTACCTCGTCTTTAGTAAGACGGCTAAGGGGCATAAGCATATGAGAAAGCTGATGCTGAGAAAGGCGCCATAAAACGTAGGTCTGATCCTTTTTTCTGTCGGCGGGACGGTAAAGAAGGTATCTTCCCGAGCCGACGTCAAAGCCAATATCACTATAGTGACCCGTAGCGATAAAATCACAGCCGTCCTTTAAAGCCTCGTCGAGGAGGGCGCCGAATTTCAGATATTTATTACATTCTATACAGGGGTTTGGAGTAAGTCCCAAGGCATAGCCCCGAGCAAACCGTTCGATCACCTCGGTTTTAAAGGTGCTCCGCATATCGTAAACCTTGTGCGCTATACCGAGACGGTCACAGACCTCCTTTGCGGCGGCAACCTCGGCAGAGACGCCGTCACGCTCGTAAAGGCGCAGGGTTGCTCCGCATACCTCGTAACCCATATCCTTAAGAATGACCGCAGAGACCGAGCTGTCAACTCCGCCCGACATAGCCGCCGTTACTTTTTTCATAAATTACCTCCACATACACATATTACATATAACAGGCAGTTAAAGGGCATAAAGGCCCACCGTAAATTCTCCGTTTGAGTCTCTCGCTACCGAAATGGTCTCGCTTTTAGAGGTAGGGATATTTTTACCCACGTAATCGCCGCGAAGAGGAAGCTCTCTATGACCGCGGTCGATAAGGATCGCAAGCTGAATGGCAGAGGGCCGTCCGCAGGAAATAATGCTTTCCATGGCGGCTCTGGCGGTACGTCCCGTACAGAGAACGTCGTCGACCATTATTATCCTTTTCCCGTTTACGTCGAAGGGCAGTCCACCCGCCACCCGTACGGGCTCACTAAGGTCGCGGTCGTCGCGGTAGGCCGAAATATCTACGACGCCTACCGGAATTAAAGCGCCCTCTATTTCATATATATTATCAGCGAGAATACGAGCCAGCGGTACTCCCCCGTTTTTAATTCCCACAAAGCAAAGGTCTTTACAGCCTCCGTTACGCTCGAGAATTTCGTGAGAGATACGTTTAAGCGCACGCTTTACCGCCGCATTGTCCATTATTTCGGCCTTGAGCTTCATATACTGCCTCCGAAAAGAAAAAATTCTTATCAAATTTGGTTTTATCTTACCACATTATATTGTATTTGTAAATCGTTTTAGCCTCAAAAACCACAAAAAATGGTTAAATCGGCCTTATTTTTGCCCATTTTACGGGACGGCGCTTTTCAAGTTTTGTACTTTTGCACAAAAAAATCGACCGAAAAAGCTAAAATAAAATGGTTACAACCTTGTAACTTTTGTAATTTCCTTGTTATTTTTGTGCATTTTGCACAAAACCTGACCCATGTTTTGGTTTGACATTTGAAACTTTGGTGGGTATAATACGAAAGAACTGAAATTTACTTACCGAAAACTACCGTGCGGGGCGACCCAAACGGAAATCCTAAGGAGTTTATGATGTTACAAAAAGTAAAGACCTTTTTCGCGAAATACGGCGAAAAGGCACAGGACACGGCTAAGCGTGGCATTAAGGCAGCGGTAAACGTTACCCTCGCCGCCCTTTTGGTAGCCGTAACCTTTATAGTATCGGCGCAGACCGTATCCATCACCGACGGCGAAAACCGCTTCTCGGTCAAGGGATACACCGAGGACGTAGGAGTCCTTGTTGCCGGACTCGAGCTAAAAAGCAATAAATATGAAGTAGTCGACGTTAAAAACGAGCTTTTCTCTACCGAGGTAAGCATTGAATATCTCCTTCCCCTTACCGTTAAGATAGGCGACAAGACCTCTACCTACGACGTTAGGGCGGGAAAACTCGGCGACATATTAAAGGACCTCAATATCGAGGTCGAGGATCACGATATTTTAAGCTGTTCCCTCGACACCTTCGTCGATAAGGCTCAGTCTTTAGAGATCACCGACGTCGAATACGACGTTGAGGTGTTTACCGAATCTATCCCCTATAGCTCGGACGTAGTTTTTTCCGACAAGTACGACACCAACACCAAGTTCACCACCGGCGGCAAGGCCGGAACCAAGACGGTTACCTGCTCGGTAAAGTACGTTAACGGTGTTAAGGTTTCTACCGAGGTTTTAAGAGAAGAGATAACCGAGTACGCCGTCGACAGCAAAACGGTCTACGGAACCAAAGCTCCTCAGCATACCGCTTCGGGTATCGTTGCGGCGTCCAGCGTTGCCTGCATTTCGAAGCTTACGGCTCCCTCTAACCTTTTACTTGACAAAAACGGAGCTCCCGTAAAGTATTCCTCAAAGGTAACCCTTCGCGCCACCGCCTACACTCACACCGGCCACAAGACCTCTACAGGCGTATGGCCCAAGCCCGGCTACGTTGCGGTCGATCCCAAGGAGATTCCCTACGGAACCAAGATGTATATCGTATCCTCCGACGGAAAATACGTTTACGGATACGCTATCGCGGCCGATACCGGCGGATTCATCTACGGAAACCGCGCCGATATGGACCTCTTCCTCGACAGCGAGGCCGAATGTGTTAAATTCGGAAGAAGAAATATTACGGTATATTTCCTTGAAGACTAATTTTAATCCCCCATCGGTACTGATGGGGGATTCTTTTACGTTTATACGTCGTAGACCTGAGTCCAGGCTTTTTTACCGTTTTTATCGGTTACGGTTATTCTGAACCAGGAATCGGCCTCGGTAAGCTTAAATTCGGCACAGTTTACCCTTTCGCCGACAGCCGCGTATTTTCGGTCGGTACGGCGGCCACTCGTTATAAGGTTAGCGCAGACGCAGTCGGAAAATTCAATCTTAGCCACACCGTCCTCCACGATAAGAGACCTTATCTCGGGTCCCGAGGAGGCGTAGAAGTCGCCTACCTTAAGAGAATGCATAATATCCTTATAGGTAAGGCTTGGGGCCGCTATCTGAACCCAGCCGCCCCAGGCATCGCAGCCGGGAGCCTCGCGGTAGCCGTGAGCATCGTCGGCGGCGGTACAGAAAATAGGCTTGCCCGCTCTCCAGAAATCGTCCAAAACGTGCTCGTCGTAAAAGCCGCAGGCATTTGCGCAGGCATAGTTATATATCTCAACCGCAAAAAATCCGTCGTAGTTAAGATAATCGGTGGCGTTTTCCAGCGACCAGGTAGGATGATTATAGGAAACGATAAAGCCCTTTTCCTTTGCGATAGCCACCATTTCGTTTATTCCCTCGGGGGAATATACCCGCTGGTACTCTCCTTCGTGCCGTATAAGGTCACGGTTAAGATCTTTTACATAATGATCGTAGACCGAGTTATAGCAGGGGGTAACGGTGTTTTCGGGGTCTAACGCGTAGAAGTTAAGGTGAGCTACACGCATCTGATGATTTTTAAGGGTAGACTGCTCGGGGAATTCCTTTATTGCGACCTCGCAGGAGGTAATGGCAAGAAAATCTTCGTCGTTTAGATGAGAATTGTCGATAAGGTGCTCATGGTCGGTAAAGGCCACCACCGAATAACCCCTCTTTTTATACGACTCCTTTATCTCCTCCACCGAAAGCCTTCCGTCGGAATAGGTAGAGTGTGTATGCAGGTTAGCCTTGTAAAATTTTTTCTCTTTATCTATTAAAACACGCTTCATTTTAAATATCCTTTTCAAAAGAAAATCGGCCGCAGAAAGCGGCCGTGTTAAAAAACTAAGCTTAGTCTTCGTCGGATTCGGTAAGATCGACTCCCGCGATATTGACGTTTACCTTGGTAACGGCATTGGAGGTCATACTCTGAACCTTATCCTTAACGCTCAGCTGAACGGCCTCGCCGACCTGCTTCGCGTTGGCGGTTTTGGAGATAGTGATATAGAGGTTGATCACAACGGCGCCGTTCTTGATCTCGGCATGAACCGGCTTAAAGACCGAGCGTCTGGCGATAACGTTTCTTATATCGACGGTTTTAGCCGCCATAGCAGCAACTCCGGGAACCTCAAGGGTAGCCATAGCCGCCATGCTTTCTATTACTTCCAGGTTGATGGAAAGTCCGCTTCTTCCTGCCATTTAAGTACCTCCGTAAAAATAAGTTATGCTTTTAGATTATTATACCACAAAATTTAAAAAGGTAAAGAGTTTTTTGCTATTTTATTTATCGGAGCTTATTATCTTTATCTGCGGCAGGGCAAAATCGGTCTGAGCAATTACGGCATCCTGAATTTTTACGGTTGCCGCCGAGTCGATGGGACCCTCCACTATTACGTTTACATCCTCGTCGCCGATAACCGCCAAAACGCTTTCGAAGCCCTTGGCCTTAAGAAGGGTCTCTATTGCCGATTCCTTTTCGGCCGCCGATGCCAGCCGCTCGGTCTTTTCGGTAAGCTTCGCCTTCTGCTCGTCGGTCAGCTTATCGCTTTTAAGGCTTTCTTCAATTATCGATTGGGCTTCCTCTCTTGCCTCCTTGCGCTGTTTTCTCAGCTCCTTAAAGTAGTCGGACTCCTTACTTTCGCTGCTTACCGAGGCATTAACGAATTCGGCCTGCCCGAGATATTTCGAGGTTTCGTCCTTTTCTTTCTTTGCCGAGGCGTTGGTATAGTTCATATTAAGCCATATTGCGCCCGCCAGCGCCGCTATCATAACCGCCAACGCTATCTTTCCTTTTTTCGTTTTCTTATTACCCTTCATAGGTATCAGCCTCCCTTACTCCCTATATGTATTTTTCGTGAGCTTATATCCAGCGCCGCAGTTACGGCGCTTTTTATTTTTTCGGCAGTTTCCTCACTGCCGTAGCTACAGATTATGCTTACCCCCCGCACCCCCGGCATATAGGAGGTTACGACGAGAGGTACCTCGCCCCCCGAGGAATCCTCGACGGTTATATATTTATGCTCGCTTTCCTTGCTCGTAGCGCCGCCATCCTCTTTATTATTCTGCTTTATTTCCTCGGCGTATTTATATACGGGACCGCTGTCCAGCGTCAGGGTCACCACCGCGTCGCTATCGCCGCAGATCGCCTCGACCGTTCTTTTTATATCGGCCTTAAGCTCTTCTACGTAAAGAAGGACCGAAAACTCCTCCTCGGCGTTTTTTTCGGGCTTTTCTTCCCCGCTTCCGATAAAGGAGGACAGGAAAATCAGCAGTATTCCGACTATTCCGACGATAAAAAGTATTCGGGCAAAGCTCTTATTTTTCATCAGCTCCGATATTTTTTCCTTCATCCGAAGATCACCCTGCAGTCGATTTCCAAAGCCTCAAGCACCGCCATCACCCCTTCCTCGTCGTCGGTACCGAACACGGTTATCTCAGTAATTATTATGTCGTCCGTCTCGTTTTTAGTAGCCTTTGCCGAAATTTCACCGAAATTAACCGAGTTTTTTCTTAAGGCCTCGGCTAAAAGGTACTCGGCACCCTGCTCAGACAGAGCAAGCTCCTCGGAGGAGGCAGGCTCGACCGTTTCGGGCAGGTCAAAGCTTATTTCGGTATCCTTAAAGCAGGATATAACGGCGCAGATAAAAACTATTCCGATTATGTATTTTCCGCTTTTTATAAGGCTTTTTCCCCGAAAGAGACCTGCCGCCGCAGAAAATACCGATACTGCGCAAAAGGCAAGGGCGAGCTCTCTTATTTTATCCATTTCCGCCTCCCGCCACCACCGCCAGAGATATTATAAAAAGGGCGGCGGTAAAAAGCAGTACCCCAAGCAGGACCGCAAGGACGCTGTCGGCGGCAACGAGGATGTCGAGGCGGTTTTTGACCCCTAAGGTTTCGGCCGCCACGGTCAGGGCATAAATTACCATTCTCCATATTATAAGCTCGATCAAAACGGGAAGCACAGTTACTGCCACCGCTACTGCGCCGAACATTCCAAAGGAGGTTTTAAGCAGGTTTAATGAACCGAGGAGGGTTGTAAGGGACTCGGAAAGGGCTCCGCCCGCAACGGGTACAAAGGAGCCTATCATAAATTTTGCGGTTTTTACCCCGAGGCCGTCGGCGGCTCGGTTAACCCCCGTCTGTACCGAAAGTATACCGATAAAAAGGGTCAGAATAAGAGAAAGGCTCCATAATGCAGTCTTTTTTATCCCCTCGCCGAGGCGGTTTACTCCTCCTATCGGAGCCACCGAGCCCGCAAGCCCTACCCCTAAATAGCAGTTCATAAGAGGCAGTACCACGAAGGAGGCGATATTCGATACCGCCGAGGTTGCCGCAAGAAGCATAAAGCTCATCCCCGAGGCGGTAAGTCCCTTTCCCGATGCGGTTAAAATTCCCGCTAAAACGGGAATAAAGCCGGCCATCAGGGTCGTTATCCCCTTTACTGCCGAGCCGCAGACCGAGATAAAGGAAACTATCGGAGACACAAATATTGCGGCAGAGACAAGGGCAAACACGTAGGACACGGTATCCTCGTGAAGCCTAAGCCCCTCGAAGGTACCTGCCGCCGCGGTAACAAGTAAAAAAGCAAGCATGGTAAAGCCTGCCTTTAAGGGGGCCCTTGCGCCGTCCTTAAAGAAGGAGACGAGCTTCGAAAAAACGTTTTCGGCACCGAGATTATTTACCCATTCGGGGTCCCTCGGGTCTATTTCCATATCCTCTAAAATTTCGGCCGCACCGTCGCTCAGAAGGTCGTTTATATCTCCTGCTCCGCTTGCGTCAAACTGCTCCGAGTAAAGACCTTCGGCCTTTGCGGGAATAGCAAAAACGAGCATAAAAAGCAGTATTAAAATCAGTTTTTTCATATTATTTTATAAGCTCTGCCGCAGTACTTAGTATCTGCTCCAAAAGGGGGAGAGAAATTATAAACACGGCACATCTTCCCGCAAGCTCGGCTCGGGAGGCAAGGGCCTGCTGACCCGCATCACGGCAGGCGTCGGCGATAAAGCCGGTTATAAGACAAACTCCGAGCGCCTTTAGAATTACGGTAAAATATTTAGTATCGAGACCCGCTTCTTCTACGATGTTTCTAAGGGTAAAAAAGGAGTCGGTAAGTATTCCGAGGAGGTATAAAAACACACCTATCCCCGCCGCTATGCTAACGAAAAAGGCATATTCACCCTTATATCTCGCCAGCATTATTGCGGCGGCAGAGGCCACGATTATCGCTCCTAAAAGAGAGGTCAGTTCCATTATCTACAGTCCGAAAACCGATTTTACGGTTGAGAAAAGGTCGGCTATCATATTTACCACCATAAGCAGTACCACCACAAGGCCCGTCAGGGTAGTAAGCATCGCCTGCTCCTCCCTGCCCGAGCGGACGAGGACCTGATTTAAAACGGTTACGATTATTCCTATGGCCGCCACCTTGAATATAAGATCTACGTCCATTTTATCACCTATACAAGCATTACTGCGATAAAAAGGCCCGAAAAAATTCCTATCTTTCCGTAGAGCCCCGATTTTTCCTTTGCCTGCTCGGCGGCCAAGGTCTCCTGACCCCTGAAGAGATCGGAATATACCCTGCACCGCTCGCACTGCGACTCGGTATCTCCGAGACCAAGACCCTCGAAGAACTCCGACAAAAGCTTTTTATCGCTCTTTATAAGGTAGTCGGGCTCGAAGCACGGGGTAAGGTCTTGGTAGGTTATTCCCGCCCTGTCTCCGATCTCGGAAATAATTTCACCGATTTCGGAGCCTGTACGTATTCGGTCGGAGAGCTCTCCTATAAAAAGACGGATCGCAGAGAGCCTTGACCGCCTTTCCTTAAGTCTCCAACCGAAATATATCCCCGTTCCCCAGCAGGCAAGGATCAAAGCCGCTATTCCGATGCCCTTAAGCAAGAATACCCTCCTCCATTCCTTTTAAAACCGAAAAGCCGCCTCCGGGACTTCTTTCCAAAAGCACGGCGTTTTCTATCGCTCCGCTGAGAAGTCCCCTTGTTACCGACCGCCTTTTAAGGTCGGCAAGGCTTTCTGCGTGGGCGGTGGTCAGTATCGCGACCCCCGAAAAAAAGCTTTCTTCTATAAGCTCGAGCTCTCTGCCGTTTCCTACCTCATCGAAGGCTATGTACTGCGGAAACATTGTTCTGAGAGCCATTTCGGCTCCCTCTGCCTTAGAATAACCTTTTATAATATCGGTATTTACCCCCACGTCAAGACCGTCGCCGCATATTTCTCCCCTTGTATCCACCACACAGACCCGTTTTCCTCTATCCGAAAGCTGACGGACGAGGTCACGGAGCAGGGTGGTTTTTCCGCTTCCCGGTGGCCCCGCTATAAGCAGACCCCTTTCGCATAGGGGCAAAAGTCTATCTGCACAGCCCTTTATCTCGCGGGCAATTCGGATATTTACCGAGGTAACGTCGAAGCTGCCTCCCGAAAAGCTTCCGCATACCCCTGCTCTGCACCCGTGCCGCATAGAAAGATAGCCGTTTTTAAGCTCCCTTGTACGGGCATAGATCGAGCGGTCGGTTATTCGGAGTATTACCTCCTTAAGCTCGGCCTTGGTGATCTTAAGGGGGTCTTTCGGTATCAGGGTGGAGGCTACGGCGTCGGAGGATATATAAAACACCCTTGAGGCGGTAAGGCAGACGGGACGGTCCCTCCTCAGCCTTATTTCGAAGGTCTCGTTTTTCAGGAATTCGGGGAGACTGCTCAGAACCTTGGATATTCTTTCGGGCAGGGCATATAAAACGCAGGAAAATCTGTCCTTCTTTACGTCGTTCATTTTCATCACCTGAAACATTTTATGTACAGGCTATGCTTTTTAGAACGCAAAAACGAAGGGACACCCGTAAAGAGGTGCGGTTATGGAAGAGGGACGAGGGCCTGGGGCCTAGGGCCGAGGGAAGAGGCAAGCGGTGCGGATAAAATTGAAAACTTAAAATTGAAAGTTGAAAATTGAAAACGGATACCGAAGCAATATATCGGGAGGTTGTAGGGGAGGGCAAGCGAAGCGCACGAGGCGGTAGTGAATGACGACACAATGCGTCGTCAGAACCGCCGAGTGTAATTCCCCCTGGAGGGGGAAATGTCCGAAGGACAAAAGGGGGCCGTCTCCGGCTAGAGGACCGAGTCGCAACGAGACCCCCGACATCCCGAGCGGGACTTATTATTTAATTAAATATGGATTGTATGTTATCCCGTTTTGATTTGCGATATAGGGTTTCCCTCATCCACCGCTACGCGGTCCCCCTTCCCCCAAGGGAAGGCTGACGGATACCGAAGCAATATATCGGGAGGTTGTAGGGGAGGGGCAAGTCCCGCCCGCTTGCAAACTTGTTTTTTATAAAAGAAACACGGCGGCGTTGTTTTTCTGTTTTACCCGTATCGCAATTATCTATCCACTATTCTGTTGCGGGAGGGACTTGCCCCTCCCCTACAACCGCAACCGTAAAATTTTACAAAAACAAAGAGGAAATGCACCTAATTAGATACATTTCCTCTAATTTTACCCCTAATCATAACTTCCTTATGGCGTTTTTTTCATCTTCGGCTTCGCCGGGGGAAATATTGAGATTTAGGGAAGAGGGACGAGGGGATTTCCCGAATGAGAGATATAAATTTGTTTCCCCTCCTCCCTTTTCCCTCAGCCCTTGGCCCTAACAAAAACGACCACCTCACGGTGGTCATTTTTATCAGTCTTCGTCTTCCTCTTCAGGCATATCCCAGTTGTGCCAGATCTCCTGAACGTCGTCGTTATCCTCAAGCATTTCGATAAGCTTTTCCATATTCTTTATAGCGTCCTCGTCCTCGAGAGCGGTCATGGTCTGCGGAATGTAGGCCACCTCTGCGGATTCGAAGGTATAGCCCTTCTCCTCTAAAGCGTCGCGAACGGCACCAAGCTCGTTAGGATCGGTAGATATCTCGAAAACGTCGCCGTCGAAATTAAAGTCCTCGGCGCCCGCATCAAGAGCGTCCTCCATTACGGTATCCTCGTCTCTTCCCTCGGCTTCGATAACTATCTGACCTTTTCGGTCAAACATAAACATAACCGAGCCCGACTGACCGAGGTTTCCGCCGTATTTGTCGAAATAGTGACGCATCTCGCCTGCGGTACGGTTACGGTTATCGGTTAAAACCTCTACGATAACGGCGATGCCGTTCGGTCCGTAGCCCTCGTATACAAGCTCCTCGTAGTTGTTTGCGGAAGTGTCGCCTGCGGCCTTTTTGATTATACGCTCGATATTATCGTTGGGCACGTTTGCGGCCTTGGCCTTGGCGATAGCGTCCTTAAGCTTGCTGTTTTCCTGCGGATTGGGGCCGCCGGTCTTAACGATCACCGAAATTTCGCGGCCGATCTTGGTAAAGATCTTAGCCTTTGCAGCGTCGGTCTTTTCCTTTTTACGCTTGATATTATTCCATTTAGAATGTCCTGACATAAAGATTCTCCTTATAGGTTTCTTAACCTAACTATTTTATCACAAATCTTCGCCTTCGGCAAGGGCTTTTTCACAAATCAGCTCGATATCGCGAAAATCTTTTATCTCACCGCACATTTTTCGAAGCTTCGCGGCGTTTTTTACCCCCTTCATATACCAGGCGGCGTGCTTTCTTGCCTCTAAAAGCACGGTTATATTCGACTTATATTTTTTCATAAGGGAAAGCTGCTCCATTAAAATTTCGAGGCGTTTTTCGAGGGGCGGGTCGGGCAGTACCGTTCGGTCCTTTAAATAGGCGTTTATTTTATCAAAGACCCAGGGGGTACCGTTTGCGGCGCGGCCGACCATAACGAAATCGCAGTCGGTATATTCATACATATATTTGGCCGAAGGGCCGTCCACCACGTCACCGTTTCCTATAACGGGAATTTTTACCGCCTTTTTAACCTCTTTTATTATATCTAAATTAACCGGCGGAGCGTACATCTGAACCCTTGTTCTGCCGTGAACGGTTATGGCGGCGGCACCGTTCGCTTCGCAAATTTTGGCCACCTCTACAGCGTTAATATTATCTCCGTCCCAGCCTGCACGAATCTTTACCGTAACGGGAAGTTTTACCGAATCTACCACGGATTTTACGACCCTTCCCGCAAGTTCGGGGTCCTTCATAAGGGAGCTTCCGCCGCCGTTGTTTGCAACTTTTGGCGCAGGGCAACCCATATTTATATCTATAAAATCGGGGGCATATTCCTCGGCGACGCGGGCGGCCTGACCCATAATTTCGGGTTCGTTTCCGAAAAGCTGACTTCCGAAAATTCCCGCCTCACCCTTTTCCAAAAAAACGCGGGATTTTTTATCCCCGAGGGTTATAGCCTTTGCGCTCGTCAGCTCGCCCACCGAGTAGGCGGCGCCGTATTTTTCACATATTTCTCTCATAGCCCTGTCGGCTACCCCTGCCATAGGGGCGAGAGCGGCATATCCGTTAATTTCTGAATTTCCGATTTTCATAACGGGATAATTATATATTAAATTATTTTTTTCGTCAACCGTAAAAGATTTTTTATTTTTTATTTTTACTTTAAAAATATGATGACAAAACGATATTTATTTGTTATAATAATATAAATATATTTACTATGGGGTTTTATTTCTTATGAAACTGCTTGCAATCGACGGAAACAGTATTATAAACCGAGCCTTTTACGGTATCAAGCTTCTTACCACCAAGGACGGAAAATATACCAACGCCGTTTACGGATTTATAAATATTTTAAACCGACTTAAGGAGGCTGAGCAGCCCGACGGTATCGCCGTGGCCTTCGACCTTAAAAAGCCTACCTTCCGTCACCTTAAATACGCCGAATATAAGGCAGGTCGTCACGCTACTCCCCCCGAGCTTTTGGAGCAGTTTGCCCCACTTAAGGAGTGGCTTTCGGCTATGGGCTACTCGGTAATAGAATGTGAGGGCTTCGAGGCCGACGATATTTTAGGCACATTAGCCAAGGCCTGCGAGGATACGGGAAACGAATGCGTTGTAGCGACGGGAGACAAGGATTCTCTTCAGCTTATAAGCGATAAGGTTCGTGTCGTTCTTTCGGCCACCCGTATGGGAGGACCTGAAATTATAAACTACGACAAGGCCGCCCTTTTCGAGAAATACGGTCTTACCCCTTCTCAGATGATAGAGCTCAAGGCTCTTATGGGCGACTCGTCGGATAATATTCCCGGTGTTGCGGGAATAGGCGAAAAGACGGCCACCGACCTTATTTCCCGTTTTGGAGATATCGATTATATCTACGAGCATTTAGAGGAGCTCGACATAAAGGCGGGAGTCAGAGCTAAATTAGAGGCAGGAAAAGAATCGGCATTTTTCAGCCGCTGGCTCGGTACCATAAGCCGCGAGGCACCTATCGATATAAACCCCGAAAGCTATCTTACAAAGGCTATGGATACCGCAAAGGTCGCTTCTGTTATGACCGAGCTTGAATTCTTCAAGCTTATGGAAAAGATGGGCATTTCCCCCGTCACGGTAAAAAATACCGAAAAGATAGTTTGTGAAAAGGTTACGCCCGTATCGGCCGACGAGCTTCTTAAAAGTCTCGGCAAAAGGGTCGATTTAGTCCGGGTCGGAGAGAGCTTCGGCGCCTATTCAAACTGCCTTTGCGCCGAGATAAGCGAGGCTCAGGCCTTAGAGCTTTTGGCATCAGACACCGAAAAAAGTCTTTACGACGCAAAATGGTTTTATAAATTCGCGGCAAAAAACGGTGTAGAGCCTAAAAACTTCGTTTTCGATACCATGCTTGCCGCCTACGTCTGCAACCCCTCCTCCAGCTCCTACGAGCTCGACCGTCTTATGGCCGAATACGGAGCAGAGGTCGCTGAAGATATAGAAAATGAGGCCGCAAAGGCCGCCGCGGCTAACTACGCAATTGCCGCCGCTTTAAGAAAAGAGCTCGAAAAGACCGAGCAGGACAGGCTCTATTTCGATATCGAGCTTCCCCTTGCCACGGTACTCGGAGATATGGAGCTTCGCGGCGTGCTTATCGACGCTACGGCTCTTAAAATTCACGGAGAAGAGCTTGGCAGACGGGTTTCAGAGCTTGAAAAGGAAATTTACGAGCTTATAGGCTACGAGTTTAATCTTAATTCGCCCAAGCAGCTGGGCGTCGCCCTTTTTGAGCATTTAGGACTTCCCGCAAAGAAAAAGACCAAAAGCGGATATTCAACAAACGCAGAGGTCTTGGAGGAGCTCAGAGACGCTCATCCCGCGGTCGGAATGATATTAAAATACAGAGGGCTTTCTAAGCTTAAGTCGACCTACTGCGACTCCCTTTTAGAGACGGTCGCCGAGGACGGAAGAATTCACTCCACCTTTAATCAGACCGAAACGAGAACGGGAAGAATAAGCTCCTTGGAGCCTAATCTTCAGAACATCCCCGTCCGCACCGACGAAGGAAAGATATTCAGAAAATTCTTCATTGCGAAGGAAGGCTACACACTTGTCGACGCCGACTATTCGCAGATAGAGCTTCGCGTACTTGCCCACATGGCCGACGACAAGGCTATGTGTGAGGCCTTTAACTCGGGCACGGATATTCATACCTCTACCGCGGCTCAGGTCTTCGGTATGCCGCTCGATATGGTGACCCCCCTTATGAGAAGCCGCGCAAAGGCGGTAAACTTCGGTATCGTTTACGGCATCGGCGCCTTTTCCCTCGCTAAGGATATCGGGGTAACGAACCGCGAAGCCAGAGAATATATCGAAAGCTATTTAAACACCTTTAAGGGCGTTGACCGCTTTATGACCGAAGGGATAGAAAAAGCCAAGGAGCAGGGCTTCGTTACCACCGTTTTCGGAAGACGGCGCTACCTGCCGGAGCTTTCCTCCTCTAATCATATGCTTCGTGCCTTCGGTGAGCGGGTCGCCCGCAACGCACCTATTCAGGGTACGGCGGCTGACATTATTAAGATCGCCATGGTAAACGTTTTCGACCGACTTAAAAAGGAAAAACTCGACGCAAGCCTTATTCTTCAGGTCCACGACGAGCTTATTATCGAGGCGGCCGATAAGGATACCGAAAAAGCGGCGGCGATACTGAAGGAAGAAATGGAAAACGCAGTAAAAATGAAGGTAGCCCTTACCGCATACGTAAATACGGGCAAGAGCTGGTATGAGGCAAAAGGCTGATGAAAAGAGTAGTTTTTGTTTGTACGGGTAACACCTGCCGCTCCCCTATGGCGGAGGGTTACTTAAAATCGATAAAGGATAAGGGCTACGAGATAATAAGCCGCGGTCTTTCGGCCGACGGCAGTCCCGCCGCCACAAACAGTGTAAACGCAATGCTCGAAAAGGGTATTGATATTACGGGACACGTTTCCCGACAGATGACCTACGAGGACGCCGAAAAGGCCGACGTTATCGTCTGTATGTCGGCCTCCCACGCCGATATTTTAGAGGCACTCGGTATCGATAAGCTTAAAATTTTCGTTCTCGGAATAAACGACCCCTACGGCGGCGATATGGACACCTACCGCGCCTGCCGCGACGAGATATTCGGGGCCATCGACGAGCTTATTGAGGACGGAATCTTATGATAAGAGAATATAAAAAGGGCGACGAAATTGCCATTGCCGCAATTGAAGAGGAATGCTTTTCCTTACCCTGGAGCCGTCAGGGAATAATCGATGCCCTATGGGAGGGTGCTCGCTTCTTTGTTTTTGAAGAAGGGGGAGAAATCCTCGGCTACGTCGGAATTCGTTTTGTCTTGGACGAAGGCTATATATATAACGTTGCCGTTAAAAAGGAGCACCGCAGACGGGGCGTTGCGCAGGCTCTGCTCGGAAAGATCGACGAGCTGGCGGAGGAGCTTAAGCTTTCCTTCGTTTCGCTGGAGGTCCGCGAGTCCAATACGGCCGCCGTATCTTTATACGAAAAAATGGGCTACGGCAAGAACGGCATAAGGCCGAATTTTTACGATTTCCCCCGTGAAAACGCTATAATTATGACAAAAAGAAGGTAGTAGATTGCTTATCCTTGCAATAGAGTCCTCCTGCGACGAGACCGCCGCGGCGGTAACCGAAGGAAGACGGGTCTTATCCTCGGTGATAAATACCCAGATCGAAGAACATAAAAAATACGGCGGAGTCGTTCCCGAAATCGCCTCGAGACGTCACTGTGAAAACATTTCGCAGGTCGTTAAAAAAGCCCTCGAGGAGGCAGGAAAGAGCTTTGGCGATATAGATGCGGTTGCGGTGACCTTTGCCCCCGGGCTTATAGGTGCGCTTCTCGTCGGGGTAAACTACGCGAAGGGCCTGGCGCTAAGCCTTGGAGTCCCCCTTATCCCCGTTCATCATCTGCGAAGCCACATTGCCGCCAACTATATAGATAACGAGGAACTGAAGCCTCCATTTTTATGCCTTACGGTATCGGGCGGAAACTCCATTCTGACCGAGGTCAGGGACTATACCGATTTCGATATGATAGGCGGTACCCGTGACGACGCGGCAGGTGAATGCTTCGATAAATCGGCAAGGGCCATGGGACTTCCCTACCCCGGAGGAGTAAACCTCGACAAAATTGCCACCACGGCCGACTTTAAGAAATATCCCCTGCCCCGCCCCAAGGTCGAGGGAAGTCCTTACGACTTTTCCTTCTCGGGCCTTAAGACCGCGGTCATAAACACCCTTCATAACGCAGTGCAAAAGGGCGAAGAGGTCGACATCCCCGTCCTTGCGGCCACGGTCAGAAAAAGGGTCTGTGATATGCTGATAGAAAACACCCTGCTGGCCCTCTCCGACAGAAATAGCGATACCTTGGTTCTCGCAGGCGGAGTTTCGGCCAACAGCGAGCTTCGGACGAGGCTCGAGGAAGAATGTAAAAGCAGGGGGATAAAATTCTACCGACCCGAGCTTAAATACTGCGGCGACAATGCGGCGATGGTGGGCGTGCAGGCCTACTACGAATACCTTTCGGGCAATATCGGAGGAAGCTCCCTTAATGCCACCGCTACGCTACCCATTGATTACACAAATAACCTGAAAAGAGGATAATATATGCTGTTTACAAGAGATATCGGTATCGATCTCGGTACCGCAAACACACTGGTTTATCAGAAGGGCAAGGGTATAATCCTTCGCGAGCCCTCGGTCGTTGCCTACGACGTAAGAAATGATGCCGTTCGCGCCGTCGGTACCGAGGCTAAGGAAATGATCGGCCGTACCCCCGGCTCCATCGTTGCAGTCCGTCCCTTAAAGCACGGCGTTATTGCCGACTACGACGTTACCGCCGCCATGCTTAAAAGGTTTATCAAGGAGGCTCTTAAGGGCTCCATAATCTCTAAGGTAAGGGTCGTTATCTGCGTACCCGCAGGCGTTACCGAGGTTGAAAGCCGCGCCGTTCACGGAGTTTTAAAGCAGGCAGGCGCTTCGGACGTTGATATTATAGAGGAGCCTATGGCGGCCGCCGTCGGAGCAGGTCTTCCCGTTTGGGAGGCCAAGGGCTGTATGATAGCCGATATCGGAGGCGGTACCACCGAGGTTGCGGTCATATCCCTTGGTGATATCGTTACGGCGCAGTCGGTAAGAACGGCAGGCGACGACTTAGACGAGGCTATAATCGGCTACATCAGAAAGAAATACAATCTTCTTATCGGCGAACGCACCGCAGAACAGATCAAGATCGAGATCGGCTCGGCTCTCCCCTACGAGGACGAAAAGACGGTTGAGATCAAGGGAAGAAACCTCCTTGACGGACTTCCCAAGAATATCGTTATCTCCTCCGAGGAGGTACGAGAGGCTATGAGCGATACCGTAGCGGTTATCGTCGACACTATTAAGACCACCCTCGAAAAAACTCCTCCCGAGCTTTCGGCCGATATTATCGAAAGCGGAATTACCCTTACGGGCGGCAGCTCGATGCTCAGAGGTCTTGCCGAGCTTATAAGGCAGGAGACAAATATGCCCGTAGCTATTGCCGAAAACCCCATAGACTGCGTCGTAGAGGGAACGGCTAAGAGACTCGAGCCCGGTCACAGATTTGACAACTACGTTTTCCGCAGAGGCAGACATTACAGATAGAGGTGAATTAGTTGCGTTTCTTTCTTCGCAGCAAGCAGTTTAAAAAGGGTCTCGCCACCGTTGCGATAATTTTAGCCCTTTCAATAACCGCCTGGCTCGTAGGCGGCTTTATGTCCCCTCAGGCAGGTATTCTCGGCGCCATTGCCGCCCCCTTTCAGAAGTTCGGAAGCTGGATCGCAGGCGGCGTTGAGGATATGTCCGAAAATTTCTTTTCGGCGGCACAGCTTAACGCCGAAAAGAAGGCCCTCGAGGACGAGATAACCGCTCTTCGCGAGCAGCTCGTCGACTACGAGGAGGCTATAAATCAAAACAAGTTTTACGAGGACTATCTCGAAATAAAAGAGGCCAACGAGGACTTTAAATTCTGCCCCGCGCTTATTACCGCCACCGACCCCGACGACGATTTCGGCGGCTTTACTGTTGACGCAGGAACCCTTTCGGGTGTTAAGCTTTACGACCCCGTAATTACCGACAAGGGCCTTGTTGGCTACGTTACCGAGGTCGGCGCCACCACCTCCAAGGTCACTACCATTTTAAGCCCCTCCCTTACCTGCGGAGCCTACGATTCCCGCACCTCCGATTCGGGAGCGGTTTCGGGAAGCTACGAGCTCGCGGTAAAGGGTCAGACGAGGTTTTATAATCTTCCCCGTACCTGCTCGGTCGCTATAGGCGACCTTGTTGTGACCTCGGGAAGCGGAATCTTCCCCGATAAGATAATTATCGGCTCGGTCTCGAACATCAGCAGTGACCCTCTTTCCTCCTCTCTTTACGCTACCGTTACCCCTACCGTTGATTTTGGTTCCCTTAAAATGGTTATGATAATCACCGAATTTGCGGGTCAGGGCAACGCGCTTACGGGAGAATAGGCCATGAGTAAAGCGAGAGCATTCCTTACGGCGACAATAAACGCCCTTTTAATATTTATACTTTTCGTCCTAAGATACAGTTGTGGCGTGACCCTCGGCATAGGACAGGCCGTACCCATAATACTTATTCCCCTTGTTATTTCCTGCGCAATATTTTACGGGGAGAATGCCGCAATGCTTGCGGGATTTTTCGCAGGAGTTTTAATGGATAGCTCGGCGGCCTCGGGTTCCTGGTTCAACACCCTGTTTTTAACCCTCGGCGGTCTCGTTTGTGCTTTTTTATCTGCCCGTGTGCTTAACCGAAACTTTAAGGCGGCTATCTGTCTTTCGGTCGGCTTTTCCTTCGGATATTTCTTTATAAAATATCTTGTTTTCTTCGTTTTCGAGGGAATCGCCGTAAGCTACAACTACTTTTTGCTTGATCTTATTCCATCGGCCGTTTATACCGCCGTTTGGCTTATACCCTTTTACTTTTTACAGAAAAAGCTTTCAAATTAAGGAGAACTAAAATTGCCCTTTAAGAAAAAACCACGTAGACGACTTTCGGCTTTATCGGTAATAATGGCTTTGGTGCTTGTATTCTACTCGACTCAGGTCTTTTCGCTTCAGGTATCAAACGCAGATATCTATATCGCTCAGGCGCAGGGTATCTCCTACCGAAAGGCCGTTATTAAGGCACAACGCGGAGAGATAATCGACTGTAACGGACGAGAGATCGCCGTTAACCGCGAAGGCTATAATATAGTGTTTAACAAAGCCTATTTCGATATGAAAAAGGCCAACGACGTTATACTTCGTCTGACAAAGCTGCTTTCCTCGAAGGATACCGACTGGGCCGATTCGCTCCCGTTAGAAAAAACCGCTCCCTACGGCTTTACCGATAACGAGGCCGCGGTAGCCTCTCTGAGAAAAAATCTCGGCCTTGCTCACTACGCAACTGCCGTTCACTGTCTCGCCGAAATGACAGAAAGGTACGAGCTTGAGGCCTACGACGAGGCGACCCGCCGTATTATTATGGGAGTCAGGTATACCCTTGAGGCCTACGATTTCTCGGTTTCCAATCCCTTTACCTTTGCCGAGGACGTATCGAGCGAGCTTATGCAGACGATATTGGAGTCGGGAGTTATCTTAAGCGGCGTTACCATAAACGTCGTTCCCTTCCGCGAATACGTCGACGGCACCTTGGCTCCTCACCTTATCGGTACGGTAGGCCCTATCTACGCCGACGAATGGAGCAAGTATAAGGGAAAGGGCTACTCCTTCGACGATAAGGTAGGAAAAAGCGGAATTGAAGCCCTTGCCGAGGACGATCTGCACGGAACCGACGGCGAGATAACCTATAAGATAGACGCTAAGGGAAATATCCTTTCGCGGGAGATAACAAAGCAACCTATCGCGGGCAAGACCGTCGTTTTAAACCTCGACAAAAAGATTCAGCTCGCCACCCAGAAGTCCCTTGCCGACACCATTACCGACCTTAAGGAAAAAGGCGGAGAGGTAACGGGAGGCGCGGCGGTTATGATGGACGTTCGTACCGGCGGAATTATCGCCAGCGCCAACTTCCCCTCTTATAATCTTGCCACCTATTCGGAGGACTTCAACAAGCTTCTTTCCAACCCGAACAATCCTCTTAACGACCGCGCATTTCAGGGAATATATCCCCCCGGCTCTACGGTAAAGCCTGCTATTGCGGTTGCCGCCCTCGAAAACGGCAAGCTTAAGCCCGACGAGCATATATACTGCTCTCACACCTATTATAAATATCCCGACTATACCCCCTCCTGTATGGGATATCACCGTTCTATCACCCTTAAGACTGCCCTTTCGAAATCCTGCAACTATTTCTTCTTCGAGATGGGATACCGACTCGGACTCGACAATATAAATAAGTATTTCAAGCTTTTCGGTCTCGGCACCAAGACGGGGGTCGATATTCACGATTCCTCGGGACTTCTCGTTGAGGACACCACCTACGGCGTCGGCGGTAACACGCTTCAGGCCGCCATCGGTCAGATGAACGCCTTTACTCCCCTTCAGCTTGCGGTTTACGTTTCGACCATGGCTAACGAGGGAGTCCGCTACAAGGCAAGCCTTATCGACCGCGTAGTTTCCTACGATATGTCCAAAACCTATAGCGAAACAAAGCCGCAGGTGCTTGAGAAATTCACCATAACCGAATCGGTTATAAAGGCGGTTAAGGAGGGTATGCTTTCGGTTACCGAGGACGGTACGGGAAGCGCCGTGTTTAAAAAGTATCCGATACAGATCGGCGGTAAGACGGGTACCTCCCAGGTCACCGACGCGGCCGACCATTCGGTCTTCGTCGGCTTCGCCCCTTACGACAAACCCGAGATCGCTATTGCTATCGTTCTTGAGCACGGCAAAAAGCGGGCGGCAAACGTGGCTAAGCCTATGCTCGACGCATATTTCTTTGCCGACGAGGTAACGGTGGATACTACCCTGCCGAATACCGTTCTTCCGTAGGCTGACGAGAGTCCGAAACCGCCCTAAAGGGCATAATTTCGACAAAAAAATCGCATTATTGTTTGACAAATTCCCCTATGTATGGTAAATTTATTTTATTCACTTGGAGTAAGATATGATTAAAATTAAAGCAATTACCTCCGGAAAAGGCGGGGTCGGAAAATCGACCTGCTCTATCGAGCTTGCCTTTGCTCTTGAAAAGCTTGGGCAAAGGGTCTTACTTATAGACGCGGATCAGGGTATGCGATGCCTTGATATACTTCTCGGAGTAAGCGAGGGTCTCCTTTTCGACTTATCCGACGCAGTAAAGGGCAGAGACCTTTATTCCTGCCTCCTTCCTATAAAGAAGCACCCCGGAATTTTCCTTCTCCCTGCGCCTGCCGTTCAAAATCTTTTTTCGGCCGAGGAATTCGCTCTTTTTCTCGAAGGTATAGACGAGGAGCTTTTCGATACGGTTCTTATCGACCTTCCCGCAGGAATTGACCAAGAGCTTTTTAGAGCGCTTCCTCTTTATACCGAATTTATCTGCGTCTGTAATCCCAATGCCGTTTCGGTAAGGGATGCCGCCGCGGTGGGCAAGGCCGTTAAAGAAGCCAAAAAAACGGGCACACTTATAATAAACCGTTATCAGACTTATTTTATTAAAAACCCGATATTCAGCGACCTCGACACCATAATCGATCAGACGGGACTGACCCTTATCGGAATAGTTCCCGAAAGCGAAAAGCTTTCTCTTGCCTTTCTTTACGGCGACTTTTCCCTTAAAGGCCGCGAAGGCAAGGCGTTTACGCGAATAGGCGGCCGAATTATCGGCAAAAATATACCGCTTCCAAAGCTTAAGAAAATTTAACGCATAAAAAATGCGAAAGGAGTTAACCGATGAACATTGCTATTATTGCACACGACGCAAAAAAAGAACTTATGGTTCAGTTTTGTATCGCTTATTGCGGTATACTGAGTCGACATACCCTGCTTGCCACCGGCGCTACGGGAAAAATGGTATCTGAAGCTACGGGACTTAATATTATTACCCTGTTAGGCGGTTCCCACGGCGGTTCTCAGCAGATCGCCGCACGTATCGGCTGTGATGAGATCGATATGCTGCTTTTATTCCGCGACCCCATAAGCGCAAAGCCCGACGAGCCCGATGACGCGGCTCTGCTCCGCCTTTGCGACGTACATCAGATTCCCGTTGCCACCAATATCGCAACCGCCGAGGTTCTTATCCGCGGACTCGAAAGAGGCGACCTTGACTGGCGCGAATATATGAGAAACGAAAAATAATTATCGGAGAATATACCAATGGCAGAAATAAACAAGGCTCCTCGCGGTACCAACGACCTGCTCCCCGAGGACAGCTACAAATGGCAGTTTGTCGAAGACCGACTTTTAAGCACGGCAGGTCTTTACGGCTTTAAAGAAATAAGGACCCCCGTATTCGAGCATACAGAGGTCTTCGTTAAAAACGTCGGCGATACCACCGACGTCGTTCAGAAGGAAATGTACACCTTTACCGATAAAGGCGACCGCAGTATTACCCTGCGCCCCGAATTTACCGCAGGCGTTATAAGAAGCGTTATTGAGAACTCTCTTACCGCGGCGGCTCTTCCCGTAAAGGTTTGCTACTGTGGCGGTTGCTACCGCTACGAAAAGCCTCAGGCAGGACGACTCCGTGAGTTTCATCAGTTTGGCGTTGAATGTATCGGCGCCGCCTCACCTGCCGCAGACGCAGAGGTTATTTCTCTCGGAGCTCAGCTTCTCCGTGACGTCGGAATCGAGAAGATCTCGCTTGAGATAAACTCTATCGGCTGTCCCACCTGCAGAGCCGAATATCATAAGGCTCTTAAGGAATATTTCGCCGGCAAAAAGGACGAGCTTTGCGGAACCTGCAACGAGCGTCTTGACCGAAACCCCATGCGAATTCTCGACTGTAAATCTCCCGTTTGTTCAGAGATCGCAAAGGACGCTCCTGCGGTTATCGACTATTTATGTGACGACTGTCAGGCGCATTTTGACGGAGTTAAGGCTCACCTCGACGGTATGGGAATAGACTATAAGGTCAATCCCCGAATCGTTCGCGGTCTCGACTATTATACGAGAACGGTGTTCGAATTTATTTCGGGCGACATCGGTGCGCAGGCTACGGTTTGCGGCGGTGGACGTTACGACGGACTCCTTGAGCAGATGGGAAGTCAGCCTCATCCCGCCCTTGGCTTCGCTATGGGAATTGAGCGACTGCTTATGGTGCTCGAAAGTCAGGGTACCGAAATTCCGAAGCCGAAAAACTGCGACATTTATATCGCGCCTATGGGCGAGGCCGCTACCCTTAAGGCTTCTACCCTTTGCGCCGCCCTTCGTGACGAGGGCTTCGAGGCCCTTACCGACATAGTGGGAAGAGGTCTTAAGGCTCAGATGCGCTACGCTAACAAGATCGGTGCCGAGTATACCTTAGTCCTCGGAGACAGCGAGCTTGAAAGCGGAAAGGCAAAGCTCAAGCGTATGGAGACGGGCGAAGAGACCGAGGTCGAGCTCGACAAGCTTGCCGACGCGATCTACGACGCTACCTTCGCGAAGTTTTCCGACGAGCTTAATATATAATATGTATAAGAAAAGCTACGAACTCTCGTTCGTAGCTTTATTCTTTAGTTTTCCCTTTGTCCCCTCAAACAAAGGTTTTCGTTTTGTAATCCAATGCGAATTTTTCGAAAAATTCCTTGTCGGCGGTGATGCCGTTAAGCCGCAGACACTCTACGCAGGCGCCGTATATGGGCGGAAGCTCGGGCAGGCGGAAGGTTTCTCCCGTCCGCTCGGTCAGAAGCTCCAAAAAACGGGGCTCGTCGAAGAGGCTTCCCTTTGCGACTATCTCGGCATCGATACCGAAGCGCTGACGGGCGGTTTTAATTATAAGACCCAAGCGGTCGATATTGTCGCAGAGTATTTTTGATGCGACCTTGTCTCCAAGCCTTTCGGCCTCGAAAACGGTTTTAGAAAGGGAGGTAATATGCTTCTTTCCCTTGGCATAAAGGTCGGGAATGGCCGACCAGATATCGGTACCCAGCTCTCTCTCTAAAATTTCGGTAATAAGGGTCTTTTCGCCGAAGCCGTCAAGCTGACCAAGTACGGCACGAACCGCTTCACAGCCTATATCGTAGCGGCTTCCCGTTTTATCGAAAAGGTAGCCCCAACCGCCGAGACGGTAGTCGATTCCTGCCTTTCGGACAAAGACGGTGGAGCCCGTTCCTGCCACGAGGGCGATTGAATTAAGGGGGTCATCGCCGCAGGCAAGCAGGTTTACGCAGTCGTTTCCGTTATATATCGTTATTCCCTTTCCCGAATACCTTGACGAAAGGTTTTTATTTATCTTCTGTGCGTTGTCTCCCGAAAAGCCGCCGGTTATACCAAGGAAGGCCGACTCGACCTTACAGCCGCTGGCAACGAGGGTATCGATACCGACGCTAAGCGCTTCACAGCAGGCCTTTACACCTATGTCGTTGGGGTTGGCGGGCTCGAGTTTAAGCTTTCGGTTGATCTCTCCCTTATCGCTAAAGAGCACCATCTCGGTTTTACTTCCGCTTGAGTCGACGCCGATAAAGTAGGAACGGGCGGTCTGTTCAACCAGGGAATCGATGGAAACACCGAAAAATTCGGCTATTCGGCATATATTTTCTATGTCGGGGGGAGTCTTTCCCCTCTCCCAGGCAGAAACGGCCTGAAAGCTTACGAAAAGGCCTTCGGCAAGCTGTGACTGAGTAAGTCCCATAGCCTCGCGGTGACTTTTTATAACAGAGCCTAACTTTTTCTTATTGTACACTCTTTTGTCTCCTTCTGAAAAAGATAAAGCAGATAGCGCTTACTCCCATAAGTATCGGATAATAGAGATAGGGCATTACGTTTATCGGGGAAATTCCCGCGAGGGTAGCGGCGGATAGCATCTGCGCACCGTAGGGAATAATTCCCTGCCCTACCGAGCTGAATATATCGAGAAGAGAGGCCGACCGTCTCGGGGAAATACCGTATTCCTCGCTTATATCCTTGGCGATCTGACCCGACATAACGATAGCGACCGTATTGTTTGCGGTACAGCAGTCCACAAGCAGAGCAAGACCCGAAATGCCGAGCTCGGCTCCTCTCTCGGTTTTAACAAGTCTTTTGATCTTACCGAGAATATATGTAATTCCGCCGTTTTCACGAACGAGGGCAAGTATGCAGGCGACGATTACCGAAATTACGGTTATATCGTACATACCCGTTACTCCTCCGCCGATATCGCCGAAAACGCTAAGAGGCTTTATTGTACCGAGGGACAGTCCGACGATTACCGAGACCACCGTACCGCCGATAAGAACGATAAAGACGTTAAGGCCTATAAGAGCCCCTGCAAGCACCAGCACGTAGGGAATGACCTGAAACAGATTATAAGAAAGGTCTCCGTCGACCTTACATTCGCTACCCATTGTAAGCAGATAGAAAAGAACTATCGAAATTACGGCGGCAGGAAGTACAATAAGAAAATTTTCCTTGAATTTGTCCTTCATCTGACAGCCCTGAGTCTTTACGGCGGCAATAGTCGTATCGGATATCATTGAAAGGTTGTCGCCGAACATAGCGCCGCTAAGGACGGCACCCGTACAGACAGCTACGTTTATATCGGTTTTTCCGCTTATTCCGACGGCTATGGGAACAAGGGCGGCAATGGTTCCCATAGAGGTTCCCATTGAAACCGAGATAAAGCAGGCGATTATAAAGAGGCCGGGGACGACGAACTGCGGCGGGATAACCGAAAGGCCGAGATTGACCGTGCTTTCTACTCCGCCTGCGGCCGAGACCGAGCCCGAAAATGCGCCTGCACAAAGGAATATAAGGCACATCGTAACGATATTACTGTCGCCGACACCCTTTGCCATTATATTTATTTTTTCATCAAAGGAATTTTTTCGGTTCTGAAGCATTGCGACACTAAGTGCAATTAAAAAGGCTACTATTGCGGGCATTGCGTAAAAATCCCCCGAAATAATTCCGAAGCCTAAAAACAGCACCAGAAAAACCCCTATGGGCAAAAGGGCCGAAAGCCTGCCCTTTTCGGTGTTATTTTCCATTTCTTTCCCTCAGTTTTTTAAGTGTTTTTTCGTAGCCCTTTCTCTCGAAAGAGAAAACGTAGTCAACAAGCTCTGTGCCCGTAAGCTTTTCGGCAAAATATTTAAGGAAGATCGGGTTTTTGACGAAAAGCGGTCCCGTAAGGTGGGTACCGAAGAGGTTTTTATAGCGTATTCCCTCGGTTTTTTGACCCTTACCGTTCGCAAGACCCATTTCTACGTTAAAGAGGGGCGAGGTAATGCCCTCGATCTCACTGCATTTATTTATAAATCCGACGAGGGTCATATCGGCCTCGGGGAAATTAACTATCGCGTCGTCGGTGGTGCGGGTCTTATTCTGTTCGGTGACGGTAAAGGGGAAAATACCGAGACCTTCAAACTCGCCTAAGAAGGAGGTTATTTTTTCGCCCAGCATTTCGAAGGAGTTTCCCGTAAGCAGGAGGAATTTTCCGTCCTCGACGTACTGCGCCAGGATGTCGCGGTTTTCCTTAAGGTCGTCAAGGGCCAGCTTCATATTTTCCTCGCTTCCCGAGCCGATATAGATAAGGTCGTATTCGGAAAGCTCTACCTCGTCGCCGAGGCTTTTTTTATCGAGAGCAAACTCGATACCGTTCAGCTCCAGCATACGGCAGAGGGCAGAAAGGTTCGCATAATCTCCGTAGAGGTTCATTAAATCGTGATAAAGATGTAATATTTTCATTATTCGACCTCCACAAGCTCTAAGAATTTTCCCTTATCGGAGAAGCAGGTTATAACGTAGATCTTATCGGTGCTGTCGTTATTGAGAAGTTCAACGCCTTCGGCAATGCTCTCGGTGACCTTGATCTTATAGTCGCCGATTCCCGTATAGCTGAATCTTGCGGCAAGGTCGTTTGCGTAGGCCCCCGCAAGGACAATATTTTTAACGTTATCGGCATCGAGAAGCTGAAAATTGATATCGTAGAGCCAGGAAACGTCGCTTGTAAAGTATTTTCGGCTTACGGCATCGACGATTATAAGGACGTCAGAGCCCTCGGTATCCGAGGCGACAACCTTCAAGGAAAGGTCGTAGGAAATACTGTTTTCGTGCTTGGCAACGAGGAAGGTACCCCTGCGGCTTCCGAGCCTGAAGGTCAGAACACGGCCGTTTTTAAGGGTATAGTTGTTTATACATTCGGCGATCCTTTCGCCCTCAATTCCCATAACCGAGGCTACGGTATAGGCGGCGAGGAGGTTATAGATATTGTAAAGAGACTTAAGCGCAAGGTCGATTCTGTGCTTGCCGTCGATAACGATAAAGCCTTCGTTTAAATCGGCCTTTGTAACGGTAAAGTCGGTATTTCTGCGCTTGTATCCGCAGACGGCACAGTCGAAATGACCGATATGGTTATAGTGATAGGTACTGTATTCCATAGGTCCGTGACAGACGGGACAGTAGACTCCGTCGTTATAGACGCCGTTAAATTCAGACGAGTCGGTAGAAAGCTTGTCGGCACCGAACCATAAAGTTCCTTCTCGGTCTTTCCCGAAAAGGGAAACGAGGGGATCGTCGGCGTTAAGGATAAGCTGAGTAGAGTCGTGGATAGACTCCTTTATCGCATTATAGACCCACATAGGATGACCGTTTCGGGTAAGCTGATCGCGGTAGAGGTTGGTCAAAACAAGGTGGGTAGGGGCGAAATGCTTAAAGGTATATTTAGCGTAACGCTCGTCACTCTCGATAAGAAGGACGTCGCCGTCGAGTTTTCCGCCAAGGGTCGCGTTCGACAGTATAAAGGTCGTAACACCCTCGATCTGATTCGAGCCCTCGGCGTTGTAGATGACCTTTAGTCCGTTTGTTCTCAGTATATGGGCGATCATTTCGACGGTTGAGGTCTTTCCGTTACTTCCCGTAACGGCCACGATCTTTTCGGGAAGTTTTATTTTGGAAAGAACGTTGGGGCAGACCTTAAGGGCGAATTTACCCGGAAGACTGCTTCCCTTTCCGATAAATTTTCCGATCACGCGGAGGATCTTACAGATTATTATGGCAAGAAATTTTCGCATAGTGTTAGTTCTCCTTACTTTCCTGCGTTTTGACACCGGTCTGATATTCTTTTATTACGTTTTGAATTCTGCGAACCTTATAGCCTTTTCTTGTTAAGAAAGAGAGGTCGCGGGCCTGAGTTTCGGGGTTGCAGGAAATATAAACTATCCTTTCGGGAGAAAGGGTAACGAGGGCGCGGAGGAATTCGAGGCTTGCTCCTGCGCGGGCGGGGTCCATTATAACTACGTCGGCTTTTTCTCCCGAATCGGCAAGCTCTACCATAAATTTTCCCGCATCAGCGTTATAAAATTCTATATTTTCGGCGCCGCTTAGCTTAGCGTTTACCTTTGCGTCGGCAATAGCGTCGGGATTTATTTCGACACCGATCACCCGCTTCGCGTTTTTAGCGGCGATAAGTCCTATAGTTCCTATTCCGCAGTAGGCGTCGATAACCGTTTTTTCGGGGGTTATTTCGGCAAATTCGATAGCCTTTCCGTAGAGGACCTCGGTCTGAACGGGGTTGATCTGATAAAAGGCTTTGGGAGAAATTCGGAAGGTACAGCCGCAAAGCTGTTCTAAAATATAGCCCTCGCCGTAAAGTGCCTTGCTTTTCTCGCCAAGCACAAGGCTCGTGCGCTTGTTGTTTATATTCTGAACGATGGTCGTAATATCGGGGTGACGCTCTAAAAGGGCGTTTATGAATTTAGAGCACGAGGGAAATTCTTCGGTCGCGGTAACGAGGGTAACCATTATCTGACCGCTTACGAAGCCTCTTTTTATCTGAACGTGACGGAGAAATCCCGTCATAGCATTATCGTCGAAGGGCTTCAGCTTAAAGCTTGCGGCAAGGCGTCGGATGGTTACAATAATTTCGTCGGCCTTTAGGTCCTCAAGCATACAGCTGTCTATGGGGACGATATTATGGGTCGAGGACTGATAAACACCCGATATTATCTGCCCTCCCCTTTTACCGAAGGCGGCCTGAACCTTATTGCGGTAGTTAAAGGGAGCTTTCATCCCTATAATTTCGGCAACGTGGTGATATTTACCGAGAAGCTTTATGACCTTGACCTGCTTAAAGCTGAGCTGACGGTCGTATGGCAGGTTTTGTATCTGACAGGCACCGCACTTTTTTCGGTGGGGGCATCTTTCAAAATCGGTTATCGGGGTATCGTTTTGTTTCAAGGGGTACACCTCTCGGGTCTTTTATTTATATTCGGTAAGAACGCTCTTTAAAAGCGCTACGGTTTCCACATGGGCGGTACGGGGGAAAAGGTCGAAGGGAGTATATTCCTTTAGTTTATAACCGAGATCTTCGAGGATCTTTAGATCTCTCGCCAAAGTTGCGGGGTCGCAGGAAACGTAGACGAGAGTCTCGGGGCGGAAATCCTTCGAAATGGTATTTAAAAGCTCCTCAGAGCAGCCCTTTCGGGGCGGGTCGACGATAACGACGTCGGGTTTTATATTCCTTTCGGCTAAGGTTTTCGCCGCTTCGGCCGCATCGCCGCAGATAAATTCGGCATTATCTATTCCGTTTTGCTCGGCACTCAGCTTCGCGTCCTCTATAGCCTCGGGAATTATTTCTACGCCGATGATTTTTTCGGCTTCCTTTGCCATGGAAAGGCCTATGGTTCCCGCGCCGCAATAAAGGTCTAAAACGGTTTTTCCCTTCGGCTCGGCATAGTCTCTCGCCTTTTCGTAAAGCCTTTCGGCCATATCGCGGTTGACCTGATAGAAGGAAAGGGGGCTTATACGGATCTTAACTCCGCAAAGATAGTCGTAAATATAGCCGTCGCCGTAAATATTCACACATTCATCCGAAAGAATAACGTTGGTTTTCTTTTTATTTATGTTTAATACGACAGTTTTAAGGCTTTCGCCCAGCTCGGCCGACAAATCGTCTATAAGACGCTGCGCCGCGACGACCTTATCGCCGTTTATAACGAGGCAGACCATAATCTCCCCCGTCACCATAGCCTTACGGATATAGAGATGACGGACGAGTCCCCTGCCCGTTTCTTCGATATAGGGCGGATTTCCCGAGGTATACATCCAATAGGAGAATATCTGCGCGATACGGCTGAATTCCTCGGGCTGAAGCGCACAGGTATCCGAGGGGATTATGCGGTGAGAATGATTTGCGAAAAAGCCCACCGAGCCGTTTTGCGCCACGGGGTACTGCGCTTTATTGCGGTAGCCCTTTATTTTTTTGTCCGAAACTATCTCCTCGGGCGGCATATCTATTCCGCCGATACGCTTTACGGCGTCGGCAACACGCTGTGCCTTGATCTTCAGCTCCTCGTCGTAGGAGATATGACGGTAGACGCAACCGCCGCATTTAGAAAAAACCTCGCAGTCGGGCTCGCATCTACCCTCTCCGTATGAGAGGATATCTTCAATTTTTCCAAAGGCACAGTTTGATTTGACCTTTAAAATTTTAACCCTTAGCTCGTCGCCTATTGCGGTTTGGGGCACAAAAACGGCAAGCCCCTCGTATCGGCCGATTCCCGACCCCTCGGAGGACATTGCGGTTATGCTTAAAGGGATAATATCGTTCTTTTTCATAGTTGTTCCTTACTGTAGAATTCTAAGGTTCGGTTGTAGTTTACTATAGTATAGCGGCAATGCACCACGTAGCAGCTTAAAATTAAGGGCGCGGTATATATCATCGGAACGATAAGCAGAGACAGCAGCATCCAGCCTATCAGACTTACCACAAGGGCCGCAAAGGCTCCCATAGAGCTGGAGGATATCATCGTGCTTATATGAACGGCCTCGTAGATAAGCAGATCGTCATCCATCGCCACGAGCGCGGCAAAGAGATAATATCTTGCGAAAAGGATAAGGCCGATGAAAATTCCCGCATACTTTAAAAATGCGCTCAGCAGAGCAATCCCCGCTACCCAAAGGGGTACCTCGGTACCGAGAAAATTATAAAGCCAGGTATTCGAAAGCAGGGCGGTTACAAAATAGGGCAGCATTGACGGTATAAAAACGGTTAAAAATTTAAAAAGAATTATAAAAACGCTCTTTATCGCCCTTTTATAAAGGGTAAAGCTTCCGAAATAGTAGAAGGCTTCGGTAGGGGCTTCCTCCAGACCTTCGGTAAGCCGCCAGAAATAGCGGACCGCACCGAGGAACAGAGGAAATATCGCAAAGGCGGTAAAAATCAGGGAAAAAAGGGTTACGAATATTCCGTAGCGCTCGGGAAAGACCGTATAGGCGCAGGAGGCTATTATATGTAAAATGTAGTAGGCAAAAACGGGTAAAAGCGAGGCCACGACGGCGCCGAAGTATTTACCCGTCAGAGCAGCTCTGGCCGTGCTTTTTACGACCATTGAGCTCGGGATTTTTTCAGGAAACATCTTTTCTCCTTAAGGTTAGAATTTTAAAGTGTTTTAAGCTTTGCATAGCCTGCCATAATCTTTTTGGTTCCGACGTTTTCGAAGGCGATTTCCAGCATTGCGTCGTTGCCCATGGGGGTAACGGCAGTTATCATTCCGACACCGAAGGTCTTATGCTCAACCCTCATTCCTGCCGAATAAGAGACGGCAGAGGCCGAAGGCTTTACGGTTTGAATCGGGGTTGGACGGCGGAAAACGTCCTTATAGTCGTAGCCGCCGCTCTGTGACGGTCTTACGGGGACTGCGGCGGCAGGTCTGCGGTAGGCCGAGGTCACCTCACAGAGTGACTGCGGTATTTCGGTTACGAAGCGGGAGGGCAGGTTTCTAGAGGTCGAGCCGTATATCATACGGGTATTCGCGTTGGTTATATAAAGCTTTCTTTTGGCTCTTGTTATGGCAACGTAGGCAAGTCGGCGCTCCTCCTCGATCTCTTCGGGACCTGCGTAAAGGGTCTGGGTTCCGGGGAAAAGTCCCTCCTCCATACCTACGAGGAATACCTTTTTGAATTCGAGGCCCTTGGCCGAATGAACGGTCATAAGGATTACGGCGTCGTCGCCCTCCTCGTAGGAGTCGATGTCGCTTATAAGGGATATCTCCTCGAGGTAGCCCGAAAGGCCTACGTCGGGGTTTTCGTTTTCAAACTGAATAATACCCGTCTCGAGCTCCTTAACGTTTTCGGCTCGGTCCTGACCCTCGGGGCCCTCGGCCATAAGAGCGTTTATATAGCCCGTTTTGGCGAGGACGAGCTCGAAAAGTTCGTGTATCGGCATTTCGTCCGCGGCGGCGGTAAGCTCGTCGATAAGCTGACAAAAAGCTTCAAGCTTAACCCTTGCGCGGGAAAGCAGAGGATATTCGGCGGCATTATGAAGCACCTCGTAGAGGGAGACACCGAGAGAAGAGGCAATCTGCTGAGCGTTGGCGACGGTAGTATCGCCAATACCTCTTTTAGGCTCGTTGATTATGCGCTTTAAGCGAATATCGTCGCAGTTATTGTCAATAAGGCGGAGATATGCCAAAACGTCGCGTATCTCCTTACGGTCGAAGAAGCGGTGACCGCCGATTATTCGGTAGACGATACCGCTTCGGGCAAATACGTTTTCTATCGAGCTCGACTGCGCGTTGGTGCGGTAGAGGATTGCGTGGTCGGCAAATTTGGCTCCACCCTTTACGTTTTCGAGTATTTTATCGGCAACGTATCTTGCCTCGTCGTTTTCGTCCATAGCGGTATGAAGGGTTATTTTTTCTCCCTCGCCGAAATCGGTCCAGAGGTTTTTACCCTTTCGTCCCACGTTATTTGCGATAACGGCGTTGGCGGCATCGAGGATATTTCCCGTAGAGCGGTAGTTCTGCTCAAGCTTTATTACCACCGCATCGGGGTATTTCATTTCGAAATTAAGGATATTTTCGATAGTAGCGCCGCGGAAGCGGTAGATAGACTGATCGTCGTCACCTACGACGCAGATATTGCGGTGAACGCTTGCGAGAAGCTTACAAAGCTTATACTGCGCGTGGTTGGTATCCTGATACTCGTCCACCATTATGTAGCGGAACTTATTGGCATAGTATTCGAGGACGTCGGGCTCCTGCTTAAGCAGCTTTACGGCATTCAGTATCATACTGTCGAAGTCCATAGCGTCGGCGGCAAGAAGCCGTTCCTCATACTGCGCATAAAGTCGGGCAATCATTTTTTCGCGGAAATCGCTGCCTATGTTCTGAGCATAGGCTTCGGGGGAAATAAGCTTGTCCTTAGCGGAGGAAATAGCGTTCAGCACCGTTTTTATCGGGACTATCTTTTCATCGAAATCGTTTTGCTTAATAAGGTCCTTTATAAGACGCTTCTGATCGTCGGTATCGTAGATGGTAAAATTGCTCGTATAGCCGAGACGGTCGCCGAAGCGGCGAAGCATTTTTCCGCAGACCGAATGAAAGGTTCCTGCCCAGACACCCGAGGTCTCGCTTCCGAGTCTTGCGGCAATACGCTCCTTAAGCTCCCCTGCCGCCTTATTGGTAAAGGTTATTGCAAGAATTTCCCAAGGCTTTGCCGCATCTACCGACATATTCCAAAACTCGGGAAGGTCGCACTTACCGTTTATATAGTCGTCGGCGGCCTCTGCGTCATTCTCGAAAAAAGCGGGTACCTCGTCGGAATTGTAGGCGTTTCCGTATTTAATAAGGTAGGCGATTCGGTTGACGAGAACGGTGGTTTTTCCGCTTCCCGCGCCTGCCAGCACCAAAAGAGGGCCGTTTGCGGTGGTTACGGCCTTAAGCTGCATATCGTTCATATTCGAAAATTCTTTTTCGATAACCTTTTTGCGAAGGTTTATAAAATCCTGAGAGTTCATTGAATCGTTCCTTTAAGCACAGTTATACAGATATATTATACTATATTACTCTTTCTAATTCAATGAGAAATATATTAAATTTAAGGATAATATCATACGGTTAGACATATAATTAAACCGAGGTGGTTTTATGAAACCCATTAACTTAAAAATGCTTTTAACAGCCATAGCCATTCCCGAGCTTGTCGGTCTTCTTTCGGCGGTAATAACGGGAAATATCGGAGATACCTACAAAAGCTTCGAGCAGCCTCCCCTATCTCCCCCGGGAATTATTTTTCCTATAGTATGGGTCATACTTTACGGGCTTATGGGGGTTGCGTCCTACATTATTTTCGAGGAAAGAAAAGCAAGTGAAGAAAATCAGAAGCAGGCTCTTACCTTTTACGGGATACAGCTTGCCGTAAACTTTATATGGCCGATTTTATTTTTTAAATTCGAGGCCTATACCCTATCGGTGTTCGTGATAATACTTCTTCTTGTTTTGGTTATAATTACGGCCCTTAAATTTAAAGAGATCAACACGGTTGCCTTTTGGCTTATGGTACCGTATATAATCTGGCTGCTCTTCGCGACCTACCTTAATATCGGCGTCGCGGTGCTGAACTGAAAAAAGAAAAACCTCTTTGTGAGAGTTTTACCGTGTGTTTTGGTTATTTCGCACGTTGAAAATGCGAAAAGGCCGCCTAAAAAGGCGGTCTTTTCGCTTGAAAGGATATATTTAATTAGGATAAATCAGTTTTTCGTTGTTACCCTGGCCTACGGAGAAGCGGTAAACACGTTCGGAGGATACCGATATTGCGTTAAAGCAGGCTTCGGTCTTAGTTCCGCGCTTTCTTACGTAGACTCTCCAGGGGAGATCCTTACGGTTTACGCTACTCGTGGCAAGAGCCTCGTAGGTCTGATCTCCCGACTGGTCAACGCTTGCGGAGGGTGTGCATATCTGCCAGAGGTCGACGTCGCTTTCATAGAGAGAAAGCTCGAGGTGCTGATGACCGAACTGCCAGGTTATGATGTCGCCGTTCTTACCGGCAAAGCTTGCGTTTACGGATACTGCGTTACCCCAGTTATCGGTGAGGGAGGCGGTATAGGTGCCTCCTGCACCGAAGGTCTTAATAAGCTCACGGATCTCTTCGCCGAACCAGACCTTGGAGTTATAGCAATTGGTTGCCCTATCTATACCCATGTGGGAAACGAAGATGACGTCGTAATCGGCAGGAAGCTGTCCGAGTGCGTCCTCTGCAAGCCAGCGGACCTGGTCGGCCGAATAGCCCCAATAGTTACATCCGTGATAATATTTTGCGCTGTCGGTAGTGCCGTTAGCGTCCTTCACGGGCATACCGTCGAGGAGTCCGTCGCCGTTAATGTCGCCGAGGACATAGCCGTTTTCGTCATATTTGGCCTCGTAGTCGAGGGCATCGAGGGCGATAACACGGGTCTTTTTATCCTCTAAATCGTAGTAGTAATACTTGGAATTTGCACGCTTTGCGGGATCGTCCTGAACTACGGTTATACCGTTTCGGTTGGTGTAGCGGTCGATAATATTGTTCTGCCAGTCGAGGTCGGTAATAACTCTTTCCTCATAAAGCTCCCTGTTGGTATTTGAGCCCGCAAGGAGATGATAGGAGTTGTCGTCGTGGTTACCCATAAGGACGAATACCGGCTTGGTGCAGGCAAGGAAGGGGTCTAAAGCGGCCTGAGTCCAATTAACGGCCTCCTCTTTAGAGCCGTACATACCCGTAGTGGTATCTCCGCCGATCACAACGAAGTCGATATCGTCGTTCTCGTTGGCCATTTTAGCCATAAGGGCGGCCTGCTTCAGAAGGGAGGCATTATCGATGCCACCAAAGTGAATATCGGTGATGAAGAGATAGTTTACGGCGTCTGAGCCTACCTCGCTTATCTTCTCGGAGACTATCTGAGCCTCAATTCCGTAGTAGAGCTCGTCTTTAGTTCCTGCGTGAACGAGGTATTTAAGCTCGGAGGGAACACTTATCTTACTGAAGTCGGGTCTTGCAGAGAAGAGGACGTAGGAGCTCTCGGTTACTACGCCGTTTTCTACCGCACCGTTTGCGACAAAGAGGTCGTTATAGGTGGTAACGGTATAGTCAGCGTCGTCGGGAAGGATCGTTCCCTCGGGGAGGTATACGTAGTAGGCCGAAAGGTCGGCATTGTCGGGGATAATGTCCTTAGCGGCAGGAATGTCGGTAACCGATGCGGTTAAAACGTCGGTATAGTATTCGGTGCCGTCGGTGAGTTTTACGTATCCGCGAACAGATACCTTATAGTCGTCATTCTTCTCGAAGCCTTCAAGATATGCCGAGTATACGGTAGTACCCGTGATGGGGTTGACGCTCCAATTTTTGGTAAGGTCGGTCTGAGAAAAGGCGAAGATTCCTGCCTTATCGGCGTTTTCGAGGGTGAGGGCGGTGTCGACCTCTGCGCCCTTAACGAGTACGCCGTGCTCGGCAACGGTATAATCTCTGCCTGCCATATTTATGACGTTATCATTTCCGTCATACGAAAGCATAAAGCGGAGGGCTTCGCCGTCATCGGTGGTCTCGGCCTCAACACCTACCGATTCGGTAGCCGAGGAGACGATTACCGTATCGATAAATACGGTAGCGTTGGTTGCGGCGCTGAGCTTTGCGGCAAGTACGGTGTTATCTGAAACGCCGTAGGGGGTTATGATAACGCTTGCGAGCTTCCATTCATCAGAGGCGGGAAGACTTGCGGAGGAGGCGACCTTAACGCCGTTTTCGATCAGGCCGTCTGCAAGGCCGATTCCGAAGGAGAAATTAGCGTCGGATTTATAGAAGAAATCTACGCGGTAGGTCTTGCCTTCGATAACGTCGAGGGTGTGGTCGTTCTTAAGCTCGAAGAAGGCGGGAGCAGAGGCAGAAAGGTTTGCCTTAAGGGAGAAGCTTCCCGTATTATAGGCTTCGTCGGAAATTACGGCATTCTTAAGACCCTGGGTGCGCTGAGCGTAGGTGTCGAAGCCGACGAAGATATCCTGATTTTTTGCCGTAACAGAGGGAACATCGGTTACCTTATCGCAGTATAGATTCTGATCGAAGTTGCCGAATTTCATTACGGGGGCGGAGGTGCAGGCCTCGTCGGAATACCAGTTGCCGTACATCATCTTGGATGCGGTAGCGGTGGGATCGTAGAGGGAGTAGGTCTCCTCGCTGTAGTAGGCGGGGAGGTTTATAGCGCTTCCGGGAAGTCCCTCGAAGGTGTCCTTAAGGACGTAGCTTGAGCCGTCCTTAACGTAGAGGTTGACGTTAGTGACCTTTTCGATCTTAATATAGTCGAGGTCGTAGTCCATCTTATAACCTGCGCAGAGAAGACCGGTATAGAAACGGTTTGCAACCCGGCCCGAATTGGACATTACGGGATATTCGTCGGGGGTGATGAAGTAGACGGTTATAGTCTGCCAATTTTCGGAGGCGGTAAGACCTGATTTAAGGGTTACTGTAGCGGTTTTGTTATCGTTATCGGCGTAACACTGACGTCCGTTGTTAGTTCCGTAGAACATAGCGATGGAGGGAGAGCCGCCACCTGTACTGTTTATACGGACGCGATAGGTCATTTTAAAAGTAGTGCCTGTGGGAAGGACCTGACCGCTTTCGGCATCGCTGTTCGTATTGGTGACGCCGGTGGGAGTGGGGGTTATGGACCAGTTGGGAGCCCAGGCGGATGCACCGGAATGGTTATAGTAGTGGAGATATTTATCTCCCTCTTCATCGGGGTCGTCCACCGTTTTAAAGTAGAGAACGTTCTGATAAGGCTTGTAGGAGTCGGCAGAGGGTAAGAAGGTGTTTACCTCGGCGACGACCTTATACTCGTCAAATTCGATGGTACGGGACCAGGAATCATAGTTTCCGTCGGCAGGATGACAGAATTTCCAGACGGCATAGAGGGTAACGCCGTCCATTTCCTCGGTGACTTCGGTAACGAAGTTGGTGCCTTCCTTATCAGTGGCCCAGCCTACGAACTTATCGTTATTAAATACGGGGGTCTCGACGGTTATGTCCTTGCCGATAAGCTGCTCGGATGTAAGTGTCTTAGAACCGTCCCCGAAAAGGCCTCCGTTTGCATCAAAGGTTACCGAAACGGGGTTGGGAGTCCAGAGGGCGTAGAGGGTGGTGTTTGCAAGGTCGGCAGTAGCGGTAACTATGGGAGCAGTAGCGTCGGCCGATTTGCCCCAGCCCATAAAGATATAGCCTTCTCTTGCAGGGTTCAGTTCGGTGAGCTTGATGCCCTCAAACTGAGTGACCGTCTTGGTCTGGCCGCCGCCTGCAAGGGTGCCGCCGTTTGCGTTAAAGGTAACGTTTGCAACAGCAGGCTTCCAGATAGCGTAAAGGGTCTTTCCCTTAAGGTCGGAGGTAACGGTGGTTAAAACATCGCCGTCGGTGTGGGTAGACCAGCCTGCAAAGGTGACGGTCTCGTCAGCGTTTGTGGGAACGGTTGCAGAGGGTGCAGAGCCGATACTCAGACTTGCAGAAAAGGTTGTTCCCTCTCCGAAGGTACCGCCGTTGGCGTCTAAGGTAACGTCGGCGGTATCGGTGGTTGCGGTTTTTGTGATGGTGATAGAGTCGATATAGAAAACAGAAGCCGGACTTCCGCAGGTGATGGAGAAATACTGACCGACGGATTCAGACTTGATTTCTACGCCTTCGGTGGTGTAGGGGTCGGGATAGGTAGTGCCGGTTACCTTAAACTTGTTTCTCTGCCACAGGTCAGCTTTGAAGTGATTGGTTGTGCCAACCTCTTCAAAGTTTTTGGTGGATAAGTTCATGACATCATCAAAATACTGCTGGAGCGTGCCGTTTACCTGTGAAAAACCGGTGAAGGAGCGGTCTTTATCACTCCAGAAACAGGAGGAAGCGCGGTACATAGGATAGCCGCTTACCATTGCTCCGCTATCTTTGGTAGCATCGGTACCGTCGATGAAATACCAAGAGTTTGTTCCGTTATAGGAACTATCGAGAAGGGCATAAGCGGCCTGATCGGAATGGAAGGCGCCGCCGCCGAGGAATATCTGCGAGTGGGCGCCGGCTTTTTCTATATAGCCTGTAACCTGAACCTTATATGTGGAGTTAGGGTCGATAACGTAGGGTTTTCCGTTTTTATCGGTTGGGACATACTGAACATATCCGCTTCCTGAAGTATGCGATGCGAAGCGTAGAGCGGAAATTTTTCTTGTGCTTCCGTCCTTCATGGTAACGTCGATATTCTGCTGTGTCATAGTCGCGCCCGAATTCTGAGCGTGGAAGGGATAGAAGGTGTTGCCGTCGCCGTCGGTAAATTCGGTGACCTCGGGAGTGGCAGCCTTGACCTCGCCCTCGCTGAAGTTGAAGGTGTAGGACTCGCCTACCTCGAAGGTGCGGCTGCGGTTAGCGGTGATCTCGATGCTGTCTATGTAATATGTAGCGTTGCCGTTATAGCCGTTAACGTTAACGTTACCTGCCGAGAAGAAGATTCCGAAATATTTTCCGAAATCGTAGTATTCTTCGTTGCTAACGAAGGAAGTGGTTCCGCCTTCGGTAACGGCTTTATAGGTCGACTGCTCAAACATTCCGCCGGTGGTAGAGAAATCGAGGGTGCGGAAGGTTCTTGTGTCGCTGGCAAACTTAACCTCGGGATAATATCTCGGGTCGCTTGCCCAACCGTAACTTATACAGCGATAGAAGGGATTCCAGCCTGTTGTGTCAACATATTTATCGTTAGTTCCGTCATACAGATAGAAAGTCTTATCCATAGCGGTGGTATTGCAGGCCTGCTCGTTAGAGGCAAGGGTACCGCCGCCCATAAAGAACTGACCGTGAGCGGTAGCGGCCATGGTGTAAACGTTGAATTTTACGGTATAAAAAGTATTGGGTTCGATGATAAAGGGCTGACCGTTTTCGTCGGTGGGGATGAAGAGGGTCTTACCGCCTGCGGAGACCTCGGCGGTGGTTATAGTCTTGCCGTCTACCTCGAAGTTCTTCTGCTTAACGTAGGTTTCGGTAGAAGTCGAGTGCACGGGATAGAAGACGTTGCCCTCCTTGTCGACAGCATAGTCGGAGTTTACGGCATAGTTTCTTACCTTATCGAAATTGAAAACGAAGGTATCGGAAAGATAACCCGAATCGATCTTGGTATAGTCGGTAGTATCGGCGGTGCCGTTGGAGGCTATGGCTCCGTTTACAAGGAAGGTAGAGATTACGATAGCTACGCTTAAAACGATGGCAATAAGCTTTTTAGATTTTTTCATAGTATTTCTCTCCTTTCTTTAGTTTGCTCCGCCGATGAGTATCAGGCGGAGGGCGGCCGAGTCGGCAGAATCGAAGGTGCCGCTAAGGTCGAAGTCGACCGAACCGTTTTTAAGGGCAACAAGGTCGCATATATCCATTTCCTTGTCGCCATTCAGGTCGTAGAAGACTTCGCCCGAACCGTTTGCGGCCTCGTATTTTATAAGGCCCTCGGTCGATTCGGTTCCGAAAAACTTTTCGCCGTTTTTCGTTGCGATTTTGACGGTGCCGTCGTCGACGCCTGCGGCAAAGGCGGTAAGGCCTACCGAGCAGGCAAGGAGCAGACAAAGCACCGGCGCTATGATCTTTTTCATAATTAGCTTCCGTCCTTTCAGATTTTGGGGTCGACTTTTTTCAAAATAGTTAAACAAAAAACAATATATATCTTGAAAATCAGCCACTTCCCGAGTATAATAAATTATACCTTTTGTAACATTATTGCATAAATTATTCAAAATTTCAATTTAATTTTATTTAACTTTATTTAACAATTTTAATCTTTTTAAGGATTGCTTATGAAAAAGAGCTTAGTCGGATACGATTACAAAAATCTCATGGGATATAAAATAACCTGCCTCGTTTCTGCCGATGAGGCCGATCTACCCTTTCATTTCGTCACCTTCGGACGAAGCTACAGGGAAATAAAGGTCAACTGGGAAAGCACCAATAAATGCTTTCTAATATATTCGGAAAAGGGCCTCGGAAGAGCATTTATTAAGGGGAAATGGGTAAAACTGCCTGAGGGCAGCGCCGCCTACTGGCCGTCAGATCACAGGGTCAGATACGAGCCTATAGGAGACGAGCCCTGGCAGCTCTCCTTTTTCACCTTTACGGGACGAAATGCCGAAAGCACCTTGGAGCTTGACGAATGTACGGTAGAAAGCGCTGAGCTGAGCTTTATACCCGAATTTATGGATAAGCTCACCGATAAGCACGACAAGGACGATTTTCAGGAGTTTTCGGTAAGCGGACTTTGCTATTTGCTTTTAAAGCTCCGAAAGCTCACCCGCGGAACGTCCGGCATCGATAAAGGAGTAACCGTAACCAATCGCATACAGCAATCGGTCAAGCACCTTAACGAACATATTACCGAGACGCTTTCGGTGGCATCCCTTGCGGAGGAATGCGGCATAAGCGAGGAATATTACTGCAAAATATTCAAGCAGTTTACCGGGGCGACCCCTACGAAGTATGTAAACGCCCTGAGAATATCCCGAGCCTGCGATCTTCTTCAGAAAAATCCCGACAGCAAGATAGAGGAAATAAGCCGCGAGTGCGGATTTAATCACATTACCTATTTTAATAAGATATTCAAGCGTGAGATGGGAATCAGTCCTACCGAATTCAAGGAAAGAAGCAAGTAATAATCCGAAAAAAGGATACGCATCCGTACGGGTGCGTATCCTTTTTTATAGTCCGAAGCTGACCGTAAGGGCTTTGTTTACCATATCCATTGAGGTCATATCGAGGGTTCCCATTTTTTCTTTGAGCCTCTGCTTATCGATGGTCCTTACCTGCTCTAAAAGCACAATGGAGTCCTTGGCAAGGCCGCAGCCCGTTGCATTTACCTGAATATGAGTAGGAAGCTTGGTCTTATCCTTCTGACTCGTTATGGCCGCCGCGATCACGGTGGGGCTGTATTTATTGCCGATGTCGTTCTGAATAATAAGTACCGGACGTATTCCGCCCTGCTCACTGCCTACTACGGGGCTCAGGTCTGCATAGTAAATATCTCCGCGTTTTACTGTCATTTCTTTTCACACCTTGGAAAATTTTCTGTTAGTATTTTACCCTTCCGGTGTGTTTTTAATCATTATTTTAATATATTCTATGCGGACGAGGCCTTCTTTGTGCGGGTATCAGAGGGATATTGCCGTTTCGAGGGCAATTTTTATCATATCGGTAAGACTTCTCTCGCGGGCTTTCGCGTCAAGAGAGTCTCCTTTATATATATGGTCGGATACGGTACAGACAGCGAGGGCTTTTTTACCCGCTCTTGCGGCGTTGGCATACAGGGCGGCGGCCTCCATTTCTACGGCCAAAACTCCCATTTTGCGCCAAGGATCGTGGTGACCCGAGCGGTCGGAATAGAAGAGGTCGGAGGAAAGAAGATTTCCTACAAGACAGCGTATTCCCGCCTCGCCGCATTTCTCGGCGGCAATTTTTAAAAGGCCGTAATCGGCAATAGGCGCAAAGGAGCCACCCGTTTCAAACTGTGACATAAAATTACTGTCGGTGCAGGCGGCCTGACCGAGGACGATATCTCTTACCTCTACGCCGTCCTGCAAGGCTCCCGCAGAGCCTATTCTTATAATATTTTCTACTCCGAAAAAGTTAAAAAGCTCGTAGCTGTAGATGCCTATCGAGGGCATTCCCATTCCCGAGGCCATTACGCTGACGGGTCTACCCTTATAAAGGCCGGTATAGCCCTGAACTCCGCGGACGTCGTTTACGAGCACGGCATTTTCAAGGAAATTTTCGGCTACGAATTTCGCTCTTTTGGGGTCGCCCGGCATAAGGACGGTTTTTGCGAAGTCCTCGGGTCTTGCGTTTATATGAGGGGTTGGATAATCTGACATGGTATACTCCTCCTTTTCTTTTTTATTATTTTACTATAAAACCGCGAAAATTTCAAGAAATCCCGTTTTTTAGGCTTATTTTTATTGCAGAAAAATCATAAAGGTTATATAATGCTCTTAAAGGAGTTGACCTTATGCGCAAAGAAATAAATTTGAACAAAAACTGGTTTTTTCATAAAGGAGATATCAAGGTAGACCGTCCCGCCGATAAGGGTCCCGTTTACGCTCAGTCCAAGACCGAACGTAAAAAAATCGGTCCTGCCGCCTATCACTATCACGACAAGCCTGACGACTACGGCAACGAATGTGAGAAAAGCAGTACCTGCTGGTATAGAGTAGACCTCCCTCACGATTATATAGTCGAGCAGGATAACGACCAAACCCAGAATAACAGTCACGGCTATTTTAAATATGAAAATGCCTGGTACAGAAAGCATTTCGAGATTGATCCCGAATTTTCGGGCAAGCGCATAACCCTCCGCTTCGACGGCATTGCGACCTGCGCTACGGTTTATCTTAACGGCTGTCTTATGGGGCGGAACTACTCGGCATATAACAGCTTCGAGATAGACATAACGAGCGTCGCCTTTTTCGATAAGGAAAACGTCCTTTCGGTATACGTAAACACCGAGGAGTTTGAGGGCTGGTGGTATCAGGGAGGCGGAATCTATCGTGACGTTACCCTGACGGTTACCGAAAATGTCGCAATAGACCTTTGGGGAGTTTATGCCCCTTACGAAAAGATTGGCGATAACACCTGGCAGGTAAATTTCGAAACCACCGTTATAAACGCTTCCTTCGAGGACGTTTCGGTTACCGCAAAGACCGAAATTATCGATAAAAGCGGCAACACCGTCGCAGTAGCAGAAGGAGGGGGCGCCGTTTCTCTTCGCGATAAAGCGACCCTTAAATACTTTGCTACGGTAGAAGACCCCGAGCTTTGGGACTGCGATAACCCGAACCTTTACTCGGTCGAAACAAGGCTTTATAAGGACGGCGAGGAGATCGATATAAACACCACCCGAATCGGTTTCAGAACGGTTGAGATCAGCGTAGAAAAGGGACTTCTTTTAAACGGAAAGCCTACCTTTATAAACGGAGTCTGCTCTCATCAGGATTTCGGCCTTACGGGTCTTGCCGTTCCCCGAAACATCGCCTTTTACAAGGTCGGCCTCATGAAGGAAATGGGGGCAAACGGCTTTAGAACAAGCCATTATCAGCACTCTGCAGACTATATGGACGCCTTCGACGAAATGGGCTTTCTCGTTATGAACGAGGCAAGATGGTTTGAATCAACCCCCGAGGCTATGCTTCAGCTTGAATCCCTCCTCCGCCGCGACCGAAACCGTCCCTCGGTAATTATGTGGTCAACCAGCAACGAGGAGCCTTCTCATATAACCGAGCAGGGCCGCCGTACCCATAAGGCGATTGCCGCACATATAAGAAAATTCGACAAGCAGAGATATATCTGCGCCGCCGTATGCCACGACCCCGAAAAATGCACCATCTACGACGACTGTGAGCTTGTGGGAATAAACTATAACCTCGAAATCTACGATACGGTTCATAAAATGAAGCCCGAAAAGCCGATATTCGCGTCTGAATGCTGTGCCACGGGAACGAGCCGCGATTGGAATTTTTCGTATAATACCTTCGGCCGTCTCCGCGATAAGGACCGAGACACCAATGCCTGGTTTAAGGGCAGAGAAAACACCTATAAATTCCTTCGCGAGCGCCCCTGGGTATTCGGCTGTTTTCAGTGGGATGCGGTAGAGCACAGAGGAGAGGCCGAATGGCCCGCCGTTTGCTCCAAGTCGGGAGCAATGGATCTCTTCCTGCAGAAAAAGGGAGCTTTTTATCAGAATAAATCCCATTGGACGGATGACCCGATGGTCCATATCGTACCTCATTGGAACTTTTTGGGACTTGAGGGTCAGGACGTTTTGGTCACCGTCTACACCAACTGCGACGAGCTTGAGGTTATCTTAAACGGCGAGATCGTAGACCGAAAGACGATCGAAAAATACGGTCACGGCGAGTGGAATATCCCCTACGTCCCCGGAACCCTCACCGTAAAGGGCTACAGAGACGGTGCAGAGGTTGCAACCCACAGCCGCACCACCACGGGCAGACCCGAAAAGCTTAAGCTTACCGCTCTGAACGAGGTAAAGGCCAACGGCAAGGATATTGCTCTGTTCCTCTGTGAATGTATCGACGAGCTTGGCCGTCCCGTTCCCGATGCCGCCGAGCAGGTATACTTTTCGGCCGCCGAGCCCGCAAAAATAATCGGAACGGGCTCGGACAATACCGATCACCGCTCGGTTAAAAACGTCGACCGAAAGATGTATATGGGCAAGATCCTCGTCGGAGTAAAGCCGAGAGAGGGTCAGACCGAGCTTGAGCTCACCGCCCTTTCGGATAATTGCGGTGTCACCGCCTGCAAGATTAAACTGTAACAAAAAACACGTAGTCTTATGAAGACTGCGTGTTATTGTTTATGGCTTGACGGGTGGTTATATTATATTATCAAGATAGCTTACAATCGCGGCAATAGCGCTTTCGTTATTGGAGACGGTAATGAGATCAGCGGCCGCTTTGGCCTCCTCTACTGCGTTTTCTACCGCAAAGCCGAGTCCTGCCGCCTTTATCATGGAAATATCGTTATTGTAGTCTCCGACGGCGATCGTATTTTTAGGGTCGATACCAAGAAGCTCGGCCATTTTTATAAGAGCTAAGCCCTTACTTACCCCTTTCGGCAATATTTCATAATATACTTTTTCCGAACGGATAAAGTCGAAACATTCGGCTTTCGGATGACTGTCGAGAAGCCTTATAAGCTCATCCATTTTATCACCGTCGGCATGAGCAAAAACGATCCTCAAAACAGGCTCCTTATCCTCATCAAAGGGACCGGTAAGCAGAGGAATTCCTGTAATATTTCTGAAACGAGCCATAACGGGATTATCTTTAAAAAAATAGGAGTCTTTTGCGGTGGTAAGCTGTATTCCGATTTCGGGTAGATTTCGGTCGACGAAATCGACAAGCTCCATGGCATCCTTCGGTAAAGGGATGGTATAAAGGTATTTTTCGTCGGTGAGGTCGTATACCGCGCCGCCGTTAAAGCAACCGAAGGGAGCGTTGGGCTTTACGGTATCGCAGATATGTACCGAGGTTTTCGGAACCCTTCCCGTAATGAAGGTGAATAAACCGCCCTCCGACTTAAAATATTCTATTGCGTCAAGATTTTCCTTCGACACCGTTTTATCGTCGGAATAAAGCGTTCCGTCAAGATCGGTGCAAAAGAGCATACCGCTGAATTTTCCCAAAAGATCATACCCTTTCTTTTATAATAAAGTATATCATAAACAGTATTTTTTATCAATACGGTAATATTGATTTTTACAAGGCGTGGTGCTATAATAATTTAAAAATGGACAGGAAGCTAAGTAAGCAAAAAAATCAGCTATGTGATACAATTTCACATAGCTGATTTTTTATTATTTAATTATCGCTTTTGCGACTCGGACGCAGGTGGATTTTCCGTAGGGGAAGTTGGTGGCGTATACCGAGAGGTTTCCGTCCTCGTTTTCGAAGTTTAACTCCTCGTCGTTGTCCATCCAGTAGACCTTTTCGATCTTTTCGTCTACGCCACGGAAAACAAAATCGTTTTCACATTCGCCGTTTACGGCAACGTGGACACTGCCTCCGTGACCTAAATCGTGAACGAAGACGTAAAGACAGCCGTCGCCCTTAAGGAGGAAGTTCTTAGCGTTTCCGCAGGTTGCGGGATGAGGCTTGCCCTTATAGATAGCCTCGCCGTAAAGACCCATCCATTTGCCCATAATTCTCATTATTTCTCTCTGGAAGGGGTCAACTCCGCCCTGAGCGGTGGGTCCGATATTAAGCAGGAGGTTTGCGCCCACCCTTCTGCAGGCGCAGAGGGATTCGATAAGCTCGCAGGGGGATTTATAGTTAAAGTCGTTTTCGCCGATTCCCCAGTGATCGTTTAATGTGTAGCACATCTCGGCGGCAACGTATTTGCTCATACCCTCGCGGTCCATGGGAGTGGGTCTGCCCTGCTCGAAGGTGACCGAGTCGAGCTCGGGATTTCCGATCTCACCGCGCTGAACGAGGCCGGTGTTGTTTATGATGATAGCATCGGGCTGATGCTTACGGATAGTAGCGTAAAGGGCGTCCTCTTTCCAGTCGGCATCCTCTTTGCTCCAGTTACCGTCGAACCAGAGTCCGCCTATTTTACCGTAGTTTGTGCAAAGGACCTCTACGCTCTTTCTCAGGTATTCGAGGTAGGAGTCGAAGTCCTCATTAAAGTCCTTCTGATACCAGTCGAGGGTGGTATGATAGAAGAAGGGAACGATTCCGTGACGGTTGCAGGCGTCTACGAATTCCTTTATAAGGTCGCGTTTGGCGGCCGAATGAGGTGCGTCGAAATCGCAAAGACCCTTGGTGTCGTAAAGGGAAAAGCCCTCGTGGTGACGGGTGGTGAGGGTTATGTATTTACAGCCTGCGTTCTTTGCGGTAAGAACCAACGCGTCGGCATCGAAATCCTCGGCGGTAAAGGTTTCGGCAAGCTTTTTATATTCGTCCATATTATGGTCGGGGTCGTGGTGGAAAATCCATTCACCCTGACCGAGCTGGGAATAAAGTCCCCAGTGTACGAACATTCCAAAGCCTAAGTTTTCAAAATCTGCAATTCTTTTTTCGGGGGTAGGTATCATATAGTTTGCTCCTTTCGAAGGTATCTGTACGGATTTTACCACCGCCCTTTTTTATTTTCAACCTTAAACCGAAACTCTAATAAGGAAATGCATAACTTTTACGGAAAAATACATTTAGAATGATATTTTTACAGAAAATTGAACGGCAACCGATAAATTTCGGTTGCCGCAGACTGTCGTTTGATGGTTTTTGTTTTTTGGTTGCGGGAGCCGGAGCCCACCAACAACCTCTCGGTCTCTATTACCCGACATTTGCTTAGGTCTATGTACACTGCCCTCGCCTCTGTCGACCGCTGCCCCTTTCCTTTCTCCCTGCATCCCATACTGTGGGTGGTCGAAAGCAAAGCAGATTATTCGCTCAAGGACTCATAACCCTCAGGGATAAATTTAAATCGAACTCGAAATAAAAAATGGAAACACCCACCGATGGGAGTTTCCATTTTTGGATAGTTTGAACTTAATAGCACGAATTTAATGTGACTGAAAACCGAGGGTTT
>SFWF01000085.1 GCA_004560045.1 bacterium
AAAAGCAAATTTTTGCGGCCTAATGTGTTAAAAAGCCGTGGTACGCGACAGCGTTACCACGGCTTTTTGCCTTTTATTCCGCTAAAAATTTATCTTTTTGAGGTGCGGAGCAGTTTTGTAACTTAAAAATTTGTTCTTTTCTCGAAGCCGACAAACCGAAGAAATACTTTGTGTCTTTGGGGGTTTGAGGCAAAGAGGCAGGACTAATTTTTGTTCCAAAACCAATTTGTCCTTTTGATTACGGTCCGAATCCGAGATTTTTATTTTTTAAGATTCAAATAATATGCAACCGCCAGCGCGTCACACCGTTCGTTTTCGGGGTGACCCGCGTGACCCTTGACCCATAGGAATTCAACCTCGTGGGTCTCGAGCAGGGGGAGAAGCTCCTCCCACAGGTCAACGTTTAAAGCAGGCTTCTTATCGGCCTTGCGCCAGCCGTTAGCCCTCCAACCGTACACCCATCTCTGATTTATAGCGTCGCAAACGTATTTTGAGTCGGTGGTGAGCATTACCTTGCAGGGCTCCTTAAGGGCAGAAAGCGCCTTAATAACGGCGGTAAGCTCCATACGGTTGTTGGTGGTCTCCTTTTCTCCGCCCGAAAGCTCCTTTTCCTTTCCGGCAAAACGGAGTACCGCACCCCAACCGCCCGGACCGGGGTTTCCCGAGCAGGCGCCATCGGTAAATATTTCAACAGTCTTCATTTTTTAGTACCTTCTGTAGCTTCCGATAACCTTTCCGAGAATTGAGGGATTTTCGGGATAAATTGGGTCGAAATCGGGATTTTCGGGCATAAATATAACCTGCCCGTCCTTTATTAAAAGACGCTTTACCGTGGCCTCGTCGCCGTCCATTCCGATAATTATGTCGCCGGGCTTTGCTACCGCGTCCTTGTCTGCGATTACAAGGTCGCCGTCTAAGATTCCCGCGTCACGCATACTGAGTCCCACGACCCTGAGGGCGAAAAGACCCTCCGAATAATTTGAGGCGTAGGGGATATAATCCTCGATCTCCTCGACCGCAAGTATGGGCTGACCCGCCGTAACGCGGCCGATAACGGGTACCTGCGCAGTAGCTGCCGAGCCCGCGATACGAATAGAACGGGAGTTTCGGGGGTCCCGCTCGATATATCCGCTTTCCTCTAAAAGGCTTAAAATTCCGTGAACGGTAGAGGTCGATTTAATTCCCGTCTCGGCGCATATCTCGCGAACCGAAGGGGGAATTCCGCTACCAAGCGCTTTAACCAAAAAGTTATAAACGTTCAGTTGTTTTTCGGTAAGGGTAGGTCTCGACAATAAGACTCCTCCAATCGAACAAATATTCTTTTAATATCATACCACAAAACTTTCTTTTTTGCAACCATCTTTATTTTTAAAGTAATTGACAGTAAAGGAAAGCGTAGTGTATAATTAAAGAAAAACGTGATTGGAGAACCGATATGGACGAAAAATGGGCCGCTTATGAGCAGAAGCAAAAGGAGCTTAAAAAGCATTTTAAGGTGCAGTATATTAAGGTCATCGTCATCTTTTTACTTTATAACGGGGTAGCAGATACCCTGCTTATACTCTTCGCTGAGGCTATGAACTGGCCGGTTGCGATAGTCGCCTTCCTCGTCAGCACGGGAATATCCGTTTACATTATGCTTAAAGCCATAGCGGGCCTCCGCCACATAAAGCATCAGCAGTATTTAAAGCTTCAGCAGGACGCCCCCGTAGGAAAAATAAGAATATAAAATTTTAGGGCGACCGTCGGTCGCCCTTTTTTACTATTCACTCTCCACTGTCTTAAATGCCGATACGACCTGCCATACCCCTGCCAGAACAAGAAGGCCGCCGAATATTTTGCCGACCACCTTTGCGCCGATGATCCCCGTCAGCCATACCCCTAAAAATGCCCCGACAAGCCCCGACGCGGCCAAAAGCAGTACGGTTTTCCATTTTATCTGCTTTTTAAAGGCGTAGATTATAACCGAAAGTGCGGCTACGGGTATAAAAAAGAGGAGATTTATCCCTTGGGCTTTTAGCTGATCTGTGCCTTTAATAAGAGAAAGATAAATAAGAAGCACCGCGCCTCCGCCAAGCCCCATCGCTCCGATTATTCCCGAAAGAAGTCCCGCGATAATATCCCATATCATTTAAATATCAGCCTCGCTCCCGCATATATCATAAATCCGCCGAAAATTACCCCGAGCCATTTCGGGGATATTTTTTTAAGGAGAATTGTCCCGATGACCGCTCCGATAAGTCCTCCGGGGATAAAAATAAAACTGTCCGAAAGGCCGACGCTTCCGCGGATAATATAAAGGATCGCCGAAAACAAGGCAAGAGGAAGTATTACCGCCACCGCGTTTCGGTGGGCCTCCTTTTGGTCCATTCCGAGCTTTTTAAGGGCGGGTACGGCCAGCATACCGCCGCCCGCTCCGAGCATTCCGTTTATAATTCCTATAAAAAATCCTGCTGTTAGGGTCAATAATTTCTTTTTCATAGGAATATTTTTTGTTAAATTGTCCCTAAATATACTAAAATGGCGAAATTCTGTTGAAAGCAGATTAAATTTATGCTAAAATATTTCACAGTCCATATAAGGAGTTTCTTTTAAGATGTATAAAATAGTTAACAAAAAGGTTTTAAATCCGACCGTCGTTATGATGGATATCGAGGCCCCCTTCGTCGCCAAAAAGGCGCAGGCGGGTCAGTTTATCATCCTCCGCGTAGACGGGGAAGGGGAGCGTATCCCCCTTACCATAGCGGGCTACGACAGGGATAAGGGAACCGTCAAAATAATTTTTCAGATTGTCGGTGCTACGACCCTTTCCTTAAGTAAAAAGGAGGAAGGGGAGTATATCTCCGATTTTGCAGGTCCTTTAGGTCGGGCTACCGAAACCGAAGGCCTTAAAAAGGTTGCCGTTATAGGCGGCGGAGTAGGCTGTGCCATAGCTCTCCCCGTAGCACAAAAGCTTTTCGAGCAGGGCTGTGAGGTTCATTCGGTCGTAGGATTTCGAAATAAAGACCTCCTTATTTTAGAGGAGGAGTTTGCGGCGGTATCGGATAAATTTGTCGTTATGACCGACGACGGAAGCGCAGGTAAAAAGGGCCTCGTGACCGAGGCTATTAAGGAGCTTATCGAGTCGGGTGAAAGGTACGACGAAATTATCGCCATCGGCCCCCTTATTATGATGAAATTTGTCGTCGCTACCGTTAGACCCTACGGTATCCCCGTAACCGTTTCCATGAATCCGATTATGATCGACGGAACGGGAATGTGCGGCGGTTGCCGTCTGACGGTTGGCGGCAAGGTAAAATTTGCCTGCGTCGACGGCCCCGATTTTAACGGCTACGAGGTCGATTTCGACGAGGCTATGGAGCGCTCGAATATGTATAAGGATTTTGAGCAGCACCGCTATACCGATACCTGTAATCTTTTTAAGGGGGTAGAATAAAATGGCAAATATGAGCCTAAGTAAAAATCCTATGCCCACACAGGACGCGGCGGTACGTGCGAAAAACTTTTCGGAGGTCGCTCTCGGCTACTCTGAGGAAGCGGCTTTAGACGAGGCGGCGCGCTGTCTTAGCTGTAAAAATATGCCCTGCGTTACGGGCTGTCCCGTAAATATTCATATTCCCGCCTTTATCGAAAAGGTAAAAGAGGGCGAATTTGAGGAAGCCTATAAAATTATAACCGAGGCCTCCTCCCTTCCTGCCGTCTGCGGACGCGTCTGCCCTCAGGAAAGTCAATGTGAATCAAAATGCGTTAGAGGAATAAAGGGCGAGCCGGTTGGAATAGGCCGACTCGAACGCTTCGTTGCCGACTGGCATAACGAGCATTTCTCGGGAGATACTGTAAAGCCGCAGTCTAACGGCAAAAAGGTCGCCGTAGTAGGCTCGGGCCCTGCAGGACTTACCTGCGCAGGTGACCTTGCCAAAAAAGGCTACGAGGTAACCGTTTTCGAGGCCCTTCACCTTGCGGGCGGCGTTTTGGTCTACGGAATTCCCGAATTCCGTCTTCCGAAGGCAATCGTTAAAAAAGAGGTCGAGACCCTTAAAGCACTCGGAGTTAAGGTCGAGACCAATATGATAATCGGAAAGACCCTTACGGTCGACGAGCTTTTCGAAATGGGCTTTGAGTCGGTGTTTATCGGCTCGGGTGCAGGCCTTCCCCGCTTTATGGGAATCGAGGGCGAAAGCCTTAAGGGAGTATATTCGGCAAACGAATTTTTAACCCGCAGTAACCTTATGAAGGCCTATAGAGAGGATAATACTACCCCCATTATGAAGGCCAAAAAGGTTGCCGTTGTCGGAGGCGGAAACGTGGCAATGGATGCCGCAAGAACCGCCCTTCGTCTCGGTGCCGAAAAGGTTTATATCGTCTACCGTCGCTCTTTAAGCGAGCTTCCTGCCCGTAAGGAGGAGGTCGAGCACGCAATGGAGGAAGGCGTAGAGTTTAAACTTCTGAACAACCCCGTAAAAATCCTCGGCTATCATAATCCCGACGATAAGCGCGACCCGAAAAACGGCTTCGTTACGGGTATGGAGTGTATTAAAATGGAGCTTGGCGAGCCCGACGCCTCGGGCAGAAGAAGCCCCGTAGAAATAGCGGGAAGCGAATTTACCCTTGAGGTCGACTGTGTAATAATGTCTATCGGAACCTCGCCCAACCCCCTTATCAAGTCTACCACCGAAGGACTTGAGGTCAATAAAAGAGGCGGAATCATAGTCGACGAGGCAACAGGCCTTACCTCCCGTGAGGGCGTTTTCGCAGGCGGAGACGCCGTAACCGGTGCCGCAACCGTTATCCTCGCAATGGGTGCAGGGAAAACCGCCGCCAAAGCCATCGACGAGTATATAACGAAAAAACAGTGACAAGGGCCGTTGGCCGCAGTGGACAGTGGACACTGCACAGTGATCAGTGGTCAGTAGTCAGATAAAGAGTAACGCCTTTGAAGCAGGGAAAAGGGAAATGGGAAATGGGAAAGGTTAGGGAAAAGGGGCTGTGCAGGGGTGCTACGCACAGAAAAAGAGTAAAACTTCTTTTGAGTAGCGCTACGCACGAGTAATAATAGTGAAGAAAGCGAAATTGCTTCGGTATCCGTCAGCCTTCCATAGCAGGGAAGGTGCCGAGGTACGAGGCGGATGAGTAGAAACCTACTCCGCAAAACAAAACGGGATAACGTCCAAGCTTTACGTATAATGAAATCGTGCCTTTGGCACAGTGAAATCAAATCCCTTTCATCCGCCGCGGCGGATTTCATCACGCAGTGATTTCATCCCGTAAGGGATTTCACCCGTTTCCAAAAGGGAAACGGATTTAATTGCGGCCTTTGGCCGCCTGGTGGATGAGGGAAGCCCTATTAAGCAATTCCAAACGGGATAATGTCCAAACTTTACGTATAATGAAATCGTGCCTTTGGCACGGTGAAATCATCAAACTACCGTTTTATGATGAAATCTTCTGCTATGAAGAAAATGAAATCAAATCCGTTT
>SFWF01000086.1 GCA_004560045.1 bacterium
CGAAAACGATATTTGCGCCTTTGGCGCAAAATGGTGTTCCTCCCTGCGGTCGGAAATACGACCCTACGGGTCGCGGTCCCCCTTCCCCCAAGGGAAGGCCGACGGATACCGAAGCAGTCTTATTTTCGGTATCGGTTTTTAATTTTCAATTTTCAACTTTCAATTTTCAATTTTATATCTGCGCCGAAGGCTCATTCCCTCGGCCCTAACCTTTCCCATTTCCCATTTCCCCTTTCCCTAAAAAAAAGACCCCTCTCGGGGTCTTTTTTTATTCTTCCTGCATCTGACTAAATTCCTTAAGGACGAGGCCGGGGTTCTTGTCCAGCGCCCAATTTATCTCATACTCGGCGGTGAATATAAGAAGGTCGCGGCCGCGGCGGTCCTTGACCCGTTTCGTGGTCTGCATAAGGTTTAGGTTCTTAAGCTCGGTCTTGCTTTCCTCTACGAAACGGACGAGGGAGTGGGGGGTGTCCTGCTTATGGTATTTAACCCCGTATTCGCTCTCCATTCTGAACTGCAAAACGTCGAACTGAAGCATACCGACAACGCCGACGTAAACTCGCTCCATACCGCTATCGGGGATGAAGAACATCTGAATAGCTCCCTCCTGAGCGATCTGGGTGATACCCTTATCGAATTGCTTACGTTTTAAGGAGTCGATCTGCTCAATGAGGGCAAAATGCTCGGGGGCGAAGGTGGGAATACCTGCGTACTCGACCTTCATTCCCTTTTCGCAGATGGTATCGCCGATAGAGAAGATGCCGGGGTCGAAAACGCCGATAATATCGCCTGCGTAGGCCTCGTCGACCACCGCTCTTTCCTGAGCCATCATCTGCTGAGGACGGGAGAGCTTGATAGCCTTCTTGCCCTGAACGTGGAAATATTCCTGCGCACGGTCGAAGCGTCCCGAAACGATTCGCATAAAGGCGATTCGGTCGCGGTGTGCCTTGTTCATATTGGCCTGAATTTTGAAAACGAAGGCCGAAAAGCCCTCGGCGGTGGGGGCGATAAGCTCCTCGCCCGAACGGTAGGGGAGGGGCTCGGTGGTCATCTTTAAAAAGTTTTCAAGGAAGGGCTCAACACCGAAGTTATTAAGAGCCGAGCCGAAAAATACGGGAGAAAGCTCGCCGCAGCGCACCTTTTCGAGGTCGAAATCGAAGGAGGCGCCGTCTAAAAGCTCGATCTCGTCACAGAGGGACTCCCGCATATAGGGTCCGATAAGGCTGTCGAGCTTTTCGGTGTCGGTAAGGTCGCATTCTATCGCTTCGATTCGGTCTGAACCTGCGTGAGAGTCGGCGAAGGTTAAGATCCTGCGGTTTTCGCGGTCGAAAACTCCCTTAAAATCGGTACCGCATCCGATAGGCCAGTTCATAGGATAGGTTCCTATCCCGAATTCCTTTTCAAGCTCGTCTAAAAGCTCGAAGGAGTCTCTTGCCTCGCGGTCCATCTTGTTTATAAAGGTAAAGATCGGGATATGACGCATAGCGCAGACCTTAAAGAGCTTTCGGGTCTGCGGCTCGATACCCTTGGCGGCATCGATGACCATAACTACCGAGTCGGCGGCGGTAAGGGTACGGTAGGTGTCCTCCGAGAAGTCCTGATGTCCGGGGGTGTCGAGGATGTTTATACAGTAGCCGTCGTATTCGAACTGCATAACCGAGGAGGTTATTGAAATACCTCTCTTCTTTTCTATCTCCATCCAGTCGGAGACGGCGTGTTTATCGTTCTGTTTGCCCTTAACCGAGCCTGCCGTCTGTATAGCGCGTCCGTAAAGCAGAAGCTTTTCGGTAAGGGTGGTTTTTCCTGCGTCGGGGTGAGAAATTATCGCAAAGGTTCGGCGACGGGAAATTTCGCTTTTAATATCAGCCATTATTTTTTCTCCTACTTAAAATTTTAAGCTTTATTATATTATCATAGTACCCCGAATTTTGCAAGAAATATATTATTAGGGACAAGGGCCTAGGGACGAGGGCGGCAGTGGTCAGTGGACAGAAAAGAGTAACGCCTTTGAAGCAGGGAAAAGGGAAAGGGGAAAGGGGAAAGGGGAAAGGTTAGGGACGAGGGGCAGTGGACAGTTAACAGTGGACAGTGGACAGAAAAGAGAAACGCCTTCGGCGTGAGTAGCGCTACGCGCAAGTAAAAAGAGTAAAGAGACCGAAATTGCTTCGGTATCCGTGTAGGGGTCGGTGTCCTCAACGACCCGAGCAGACCAAAGGTCTGATAACAACCGAATGGTTTTATTCAAATTTGCGATATCTTACGGGAGGAGCAGAGATCTCGGCTGTCGCCTCGGTCGGTGCTTCTGCTTCGCAGAGGTGTCCACCGGACACCCGCACCCCTCCCCTACAACCTCCCGATATATTGCTTCGGTATCACGTCAAAATTTTATGTATAATGTATTGACGCTTGCGTCGTGAATAGAAACAGTGTTTCATGATTGACTACGTCATGAATTGCACCTTCGGTGCATTATATGCGTCGCAGACTACTTCTCTGTTCTCCTACAGTGTTTTCGTATATTTTATATTGAGTATAGCCGTTTTCCCCCGTCTCATCTTCCTACGGTATTATCATACATTTTATATTGAGAAAAACCATTTATCGCCGTCTCTTTTTCCTCGGGAGAACACAAGGCCCTCCCCTACGGTTGCCGTAGAGTTTTTATGAAATTTGCGATGTTCTTTTCCACTTTCCCTAACCTTCCCCATTTCCCCTTTCCCATTTCCCTCGCAAAGCGTTCGGTATCCGTGTAGAGGTCGGTGTACTCAACGACCCGAGCGAAGTTTAATGTTTGATAAAGTAAAGTTTGGACATTTTCCCGTTTAGTTTTGCGGAGTAGGTTTCTACTCATCCGCCTCGTACCTTAGGGAAGGCCGACGGATACCGAAGCAGTCTTATTTTCAATATCCGTTACTCTTATTACTCGCGCGCAGCACTACTCACGCCGCAGGTGTTACTCTTTTCTGTTCACTGTCCTCTGTCCACTGTCCACTGGGCGAAGTGGGACTTATTGTTTAATTAAATATAGATTGTATGTTATCCCGTCCAGATTTGCGATATAGGGTTTCCCTCATCCACCGCTACGCGGTCCCCCTTCCCCCAAGGGAAGGCCGACGGATACCGAAAAAGCTACGATCGGGCTTACCCGTTTTATCTTTTCTATAAATTTGATTCGCGTATGGGTGCGGCGGCTCGCCGCGAAGGCTGATGGATACCGAGGCAATATATCGGGAGGTTGTAGGGGATGGCGAAACCTCGACGCGCCGTATATATAACCTTTCCCCTTTCCCATTTCCCTCGCGAAGCGTTCGGCGTCCGTTTTTAATTTTCAACTTTCAACTTTCAATTTTCAATTATATATCTGCGCCGTAGGCTCGTTCCCTAGGCCCTAGGCCCCGGGCCCTCGTCCCTCTGTCCTCTGCTCACTGTCCACTGTCCACTAAAAAAAGACCCCTTTCGGGGTCTTTTTTATTAGTCATCAAGCTCGGGGTTGGTGGCGGTCTCGAAGATTGCTTCGGTTAGGCCGTCGGGCTTTTTGGTAAGAAGGGTTACGACTACGGCGGCGATAAGTCCTGCGGCAAAGCCGGGGATAAGCTCGTAGATTCCGGTTGCGGCCGAAACGCCTGCGAAGAGCCAAACCACGTCTACGACTGCGCCTACGATAACGCCTGCTAAAGCGCCCATATAGTTAAAGCGTTTCCAGAAGAGGGAGAGGATAACTACGGGACCGAAGGCCGAGCCGAAGCCTGCCCAAGCGTTTTCAACAAGGTTCATAATTGCCTGAGCGCCGCTTCCCTTGCTGTTTGCGATGAAGAAGGCGACTACAGCGACGAGAACAACTACAAGACGGCCGATCCACATAATCTCTTTATCCTTGGCGCCCTTGCGGATAAGGGGCTTATAGATATCCGAGGTGAAGGAAGAAGAGGCAACGAGGAGCTGACTGTCGGCGGTGGACATAGATGCGGCGATAATTGCCGACATAAGGAAGCCTGCGAGAATGGGGTGGAAATATTTCTTTGCAAGCTCGATAAAGATCATCTTCTGTGAGCCGTCGGCAAGAATTTCGGGGCCTACGATCATACGGCCGAGAATTGCCATTACCACAACAGCTCCAAGGGCGAGAACGACCCAGATAATAGCGACGGTTGCGGCGGTGTTGACCTCTTTTGCCTTACGGATAGACATAAAGCGAACGAGGATGTGGGGCATACCAAAGTAGCCGAGACCCCAGGCAAGGCCCGAGGCAATATCCTGCCAGGAGGCTTCGAAGGGGGTTCCTACGAATACGCAGGCAACCTCTTTTCCGCCGTCTAAGTAGGTATAGGTCTCCTTTAAGAATTCGGGGTTTGCATCTCCCGAAACAGCCGCTAATATCGGAACGGCAAGAACGGCGGCAAGCATAAGGAAGCCCTGGAAAAAGTCGGTCCAGCAAACCGCCTTAAAGCCGCCCATAAAGGTATAGACAAGGATGATTGCGGCGAAGATTATCATCGCAAGGTTTCTGTCGAGGCCGGGGAATACGGTCTTAAATACGTCGGTACCTGCAACGAAGGCAGAAGCAACGTAAACGGTGAAGCAGACCAGGAAGATTATTGCGCAGACCGTCTGAAGCACGGTTTTTCCGCCGCCGAAACGGTTGGAAAGATACTGCGGAAGGGTTATGGAGTCGTTAGCGGCACGGGAGAATCTTCTGAGCCTCTTGGCGACGAAGATCCAGTTTGCGGCAGTACCGAGGGCAAGACCGATTCCGATCCAGACCTCGCCGAAGCCGAAGGCTAAAACCGAGCCGGGAAGACCCATAAGGAGCCAGGCCGACATATCCGACGCCTGAGCCGAAAGGGCGGTTACCCAGGGGCCCATAGAGCGGCCGCCTAAGAAATATTCCTTTGCGCCGCCGTTTTTAGTGCGGAAGAAAAAGACGAAGCCGATAGCGAGAACTGCCAGGAAATATATGGCGAAGGCCAAAATGTGCCATGCTTGTTCTGTCATTTTTTAACACCTCTTAATTTATTTTTAGTGAATAGCCGTTCCGGTAGGTACGCTATCGTCCACAAATATCACCTTACAGCCACAGTCCTCATGGGATGCGGCGATGAGCATTCCGTTTGACTGAACGCCCGAGAATTTTGCGGGCTTTAGGTTTGCGATAACGATTATCTTCTTGCCTACAAGCTGCTCGGGAGTATATTCATTTTTAATAGAAGAAACGATAACCCGTCCCTCAAGGCCGTCGTCAAGGGTAAGCTTTAAGCAGGAATGAGATTTTTTGATCTCTTCAGCCTTAAGGATCTTGCAAACACGCATATCCACCTTATCGAACTCGTCGATGGTGATCTCCGCCTTAACGGGAGCGGCCTTTTTGGCCTCAGCGGCTGCGGCCTCGGCGGCTTTTGCGGCCAAGGCGTCGTCGATAGCCTTTTCTTCCTCGGTCTGAGGATGAGCAAAGTCGAGAAGCTTCACATAGCGAGCCTTATCAACCGCAAAGAGGAAGAGGTAAAGACGGGGACCCTGCTCCTTATCGATAAGGAGGCGGTAAACGTTCCTAAAAAACTTGCCCTGAATTCCCTTAAGGGCCTTCTGATCCATATCCTCGCCGTAAATACGCTTGGGGATTGCGTAAAGCTCGGTGTTGAGGTCGTCGAGGGTATAGCCGTCGGTCGAGAGATAGTCGAAGAGCAGCTTTACGGCCTGCTTCTCCTGCTCGTCAAGCTCGTTATAAACCTCGAAGTTGCGGGTCTCGCGAAGCTTGTTGACGCTTTCGGGAGAGCACTGGAAGAGCCAGAATTTGGCGCGGTCGAGTCGCTCCTTGAAATCTTCATATTTATAAGGTGTTCCGAGCTTCTCAAATACCGTTTCGAGCATGGGAACGTTAAAGTCGACGATAGAGCCTAAAGACACGAGAAGCTGCATCGATACGGTTTCGGCGGTTCTGCCCTCGATGAGAGAGCCTTCCATAATGGAAGCGATATGCTCGTCGGCCTTGCCGGTAAGGTATGCGTTCATCATACGGTCGAACTCGAAATACTGACGTAAAATCTCGTCGTCGAAGCAGAAATTGAAGGCCTTGGTGGGCTCGGTCTTGGAATAGAGCCAGAGGATTATCTCGGGGTCGTAGAGCTTAAGGAGGGTATCGGGGGTAAGATTAAGTCCCGAGGAGCCGGACATTTTACCTGTAGTACCCTTAATTCCGATGAACTCGTAGCCCTGGAATAGGGGAGCCTCGTAGCCGAAGATCTCCTTTGCGATTATGCGGGAGGTCTGATAAGAGCCGGTGGGGGAGGCGTGATCCTTTCCGCCGGGCTCGAAGTCGACGCCCTCTGCCATCCAGCGCATAGGCCAGTCGATCTTCCAGGCAAGCTTGCAGTTAAAGTCGGTTTCGAAATTGAAGCTTCCCTTATGACCGCATTCACACTCGTATTCAGCGGTGAGGCAGTCCTCAGACAGGGAGGTTATTTTGGTGGTATCCTTGCCGCAGTGTGCGCAGTAGATGCCTACGGGATAGTAGTTTTTGCGCTCCTCCTCGGTGGAGTCCTGAGTACGGAAGGAGTCGAGAATGTCGAAAATTCTTTCGCGGTTTTTAAGGGCGTGAATGACCTGCTTTGCGTAGCGGCCGCTTCTGTACTCCTTTGCCTGATAGCGGTAGTCCATCTCGATTCCGAACCTCTTTATGGAAGCCTCGAACTCGTTCTGAAAATGCTTAGCGTAGGATTCACAGCAGCCGAAGGGGTCGGGTACGTCAACATAGGGCTGACCGATATGGCGGTCGAAGCCCTCGGTTACGGCGGCAACGTTTACGGGAACCTTGCGGAGACGGTCGAACTCGTCCCAGGAGAAGAGCAGACGTGCCTTTTTGCCCATTTTGCGAAGGGCTTTAACTACAAAGTAGCTCGTAGCGATGTCTCGGAAGTTTCCGATGTGAATAGAACCCGAGGGGGAAATACCTGCGGCGCAGACGTATTCTTCCTTGTTAGGGTTTCTTTCAATAATTTTTTGTGCGATTTCTTCTGACCAATGCATTAGATACACCTCTATTAAAACATAATTATCCAATATAATAACACATTATATAATATTTAACGCTTTAAGTCAATAAAATGTTTAACAGGTTTCAGAGGGCAGAGGACCGTAACGCCTTCGGCGCAGGGAAAAGGGAAATGGGAAATGGGAAAGGTTAGGGCCGAGGGGCTGCGCAGGGGCCTTTAGCCGCAGTGGATAGTGAACAGTGTACAGTAGACAGTGGTCAGTAGTCAGTGGTCAGTGGTCAGAAAAGAGTAGCGCTACGCGCGAGTAATAAGAGTGAAGAAAGCAAAATTGCTTCGGTATCCGTCGGCCTTCCCTTGGGGGAAGGGGGACCGTGTAGCGGTGGATGAGGGAAACCTATTCCACTCTGCTTTGCGGGATAAGCTTTAAGCTTCTATTTCTATATCTTCGATATTTATACCGAAAATCTCAGAAAGCTCGGTACAAACCTCGTAGAAATGCTTTTTTATATCGTCATTCGTGTATCTTATTACTCGAAGTCTTAATTTATTAAGTTCTGCGTCTCATTTTTTATCGGATATTTCGTGTTCTTCGCTAAGATGCTGTGAGCCGTCAAGCTCGATTACTATTCCTTTAGAATGAATATAAAAATCAACTATATAGTTTCCTATGTTTTTCTGTCGGTTTACCGTAAATGGTAACTTTTTAAGAAAATCGTACCAAAGGTGTTTTTCCTCGTCGGTCATATTTTTTCTGAGGGTCTGTGCGTTTTAACGAGCTTTTTGTTGTGCGCTATACTCATTTAAAATTCACATCTTTTCCCGTTTGGTTTTTATTTATAGGTTTCCCTCATCCACCACTACGTGGTCCCCCTTCCCCCAAGGGAAGGCCGACGGATACCGAAGCAGTTCAGGGACAAGGGCCCGGGGCCTAGGGAATGAGCCTTCGGCGCGTATATAAACGGCAACCGTAGGGGCGGTCATCGTACGCCCGTGAGACATCGTAAATTTGTAAAAGACTATTCGGCTACCCTTGTAGGGGTCGGTGTCCACAACGACCCGAGCGAAGTTTAATGTTTGATAAAGTAAAGTTTGGACATTTTCCCGTTTAGTTTTGCGGAGTAGGTTTCTACTCATCCGCCTCGTACCTCATCTTACGGTCGGGCTTACCCGTTTTATATTTTCTATAAATTTGATTCGCGTATGGTGGCGGCAGCCTGCCGGGAAGGCCGACGGATACCGAAGCACTTTCGCTTTCTTCACTCTTATTACTCGCGCGTAGCGCTACTCTTTTCGAAACTTGTCAAGAATTTCGGACTGATAGAAGAGTGAAAAATTGATTTGGTACTGAATAATTGATTCCCGAATGTAATCTTACTGAATTGTAATATA
>SFWF01000087.1 GCA_004560045.1 bacterium
TTTTATATAGGATTTAACGGAAAAGGTTACCAAACAGCACTTGCAGTTTCTGAGGATTTGCTCCATTGGGAAAAGAAAGGCGTAGTTTTACCGGCAGGTTCAGGCAGACCTTGGGATACAAACGGTCGTGCAATTTCCTGCCTGCTGTGCGATATCGACCTTTATGGCAACCGTGAACTTATTAAGAAAGACGGAAAATACTGGATGTTCTATCACGCTTATCCGGGTGAGGGCTATGAGACAGGAGCTGCTGCCAACGGAATTGCATGGTCAACCGACGAAGAACTCCTTGAATGGCACTGTGAGGAGGAGCCTGTATTTACCAAGGGAGCCTTAGGCTGTTGGGACGGGGACGGAATGTACTCAACCTGGATTGTTCCACACAACGGGAAATATTTACTGTACTATAACGGAAAAAAATATATCGAAAACGCGTGGACTGAGCAGGTCGGTGTTGCTTTTTCAGATAGCTTTCACAATTGGAAGCGCTACGAGAGAAATCCCGTGCTTAAGGTCACGCCTAATCATTGGGACAGTCATTTTTCCTGCGGTCAGCACGTGCTTTATGACAGCCGCGAAAAACGCTGGGTTATGTTTTATTGCGGATTTGATTGGAAGCATGCGCAGGAGGGGGTTGCAATCAGCTCTGATATGCTTAGCTGGGAAAAATATGAGCGGCCGATTATTGAATACGGCAAGTCGGGAGAAATAGATTCCATACACGCGCATAAGCCTTGCGTTATTTATCACGACGGTGCACTATGGCATTTTTATTGCGCGGTAAGACCTACTGAAACGGATGAAGAAAAGAAAAAGTTCGGCGAAGAATATCGTTGTCTTACCGTTGCTCGTTCAAAATCGTTTGATAAATAGTATCAAAATCAAAGTAATTGAAAAAGGGAATGAAAGAATTATGGCAAGAGTTAATTTTATTTCTTCAAGTGGCGATTGCTCCGGTAATTGGTGAAGCAAAGAAAGCGACAGGCAATATCTTTTTTGATATTTATGTGCTTGATTTTCTTGATGTTCCTGATACGGTTTCCGAATATGATCTGCAAAAGGGGAGGGGCGTGATCTCGTCAGATCAGGGACTAACGTTTTCGGTATCCGTCGGCCTTCCCTTGGGGGAAGGTGCCGAGGCACGAGGCGGATGAGGGAAGCCCTATCCCGTTAAACTAAACGGGATAACATACGAACTTTTCGCTGTATTCTTTGTCCGCCCGCGTAGGGTCGTGCTCGGAGACATTTTAAATTTGCAGTAAAAAAATCAGCAGACACTAATACCTTGTGTCTGCTGATTTTATGTTTGAACGGTTTGATTATTTATTCAAATTCGGCTTATCGGTTCTGTCAAGCAAATAATCTATTGAAACTCCGTAATAATCTGCGAGCTTTATAAGAACCTCTGCCGTAAGAGAGATGACCCCTGTCTCATACTGTGAGTAAGTGTTTTGAGAAACGTTAAGATAAGCGGCAATATCTTTTTGCTTTAGTCGGATTCATTTTTTTATTTTTCCTTTGCTATTATATAAGTTTTGTGGTAAAATAATATGAAATATGATTTTTATCAGATTTTCGGAGGAAATTTATGGCACTGACCGAAATAGTAATCAAAGGAGCTAAGGAGCATAACCTTAAAAACGTCAACCTTAAAATACCAAGGGACAAGCTTATCGTTTTTACCGGCCTTTCGGGCTCGGGTAAGTCCTCTTTGGCCTTCGACACTATCTACGCCGAGGGTCAGCGCCGCTATATGGAATCCCTTTCCTCCTACGCACGTCAGTTTTTGGGTCTTATGGAAAAGCCCGACGTCGAAGCTATCGACGGACTTTCGCCCGCCATATCCATTGATCAGAAAACCACCTCCAAAAACCCCCGTTCGACCGTAGGAACGGTTACCGAAATATACGACTATCTCCGTCTGCTTTATGCCCGAGTCGGAACGCCTCATTGTCCTATTTGCGGTAAGGAAATTAATCAGCAGACCACCGATCAGATCGTAGACAAGGTGTTAAAACTCGAAGAGGGAACCAAGATTCAGATTCTGGCCCCTATAGTTAAAGGTCGCAAGGGTGAGCACACGAAGGAGCTTGCCTCTGCCCGCAAATCGGGCTTTTCGAGGGTTCGTATCGACGGCAACGTTTACGACCTTTCGGAAGAAATTAAAATAGAGAAGAATAAGAAGCATTTTATCGAAATTATAATCGACCGTCTCGTCGTAAAGGAGGAAATACGCAGTCGCCTTTCCGATAGCGTTGAAACCGCCGCAGGCCTTTCCGAGGGTATTATTCACGTCGACGTTATCGGAGGGGAAGAGCTTCACTTTTCACAGTCTTATGCCTGCGAGGAGCACGGTATAAGTATGCCTGAGCTTACCCCTGCAATGTTTTCCTTTAACTCTCCCTTTGGCGCCTGCCCTACCTGCTCGGGTCTTGGCGTATTTATGAAGCTTGATACCCGTCTTATAATTGCCGATGAGGAAAAATCCCTTGTCGACGGTGCTATTCACGCTTCGGGCTGGGGAGTAAATTCCTGGTATGCTCCCAATTCGGGAACTATTGCAACAATGTACTACGAGGGACTCGCTAAGCACTACGGCTTCGATATAAACACTCCCTTTAACAAACTTTCCGAGGAGGCCCGAAATGCCGTATTATACGGTACCGGCGATACCAAGATCGAGCTTCACCGTTCAAGCGAATGGGGCGGCGGAAAATACTTTGCCGCCTTTGAGGGTGTAGTAAACAATCTCGAACGTCGCTATAAGGAAACCAAGAGCGACTGGGCTCGTGCCGAGATCGAGACCTATATGAACGAGTGCAATTGTCCCGACTGCAAGGGCGCAAGGCTCCGTCCCGAGTCTTTGGCAGTAACGGTTGGCGGTAAAAACATAAAAGACCTCTGCGATATGTCCATAACCGACGAGCTTGCCTTTATCGAAGGCGCAGACCTCGGCGTGAAGGGCTCGCAGATCGCAAAGCCTATTTTCAAAGAGGTAAAGGCCAGACTCAGCTTCCTTAAAAACGTCGGACTCGATTATCTATCCCTTTCCCGCTCTGCAGGAACCCTTTCGGGCGGAGAGAGTCAGCGAATCCGTCTTGCTACCCAGATGGGCTCGGCTCTGACCGGCGTTCTTTATATTCTCGACGAACCCAGCATCGGCCTTCATCAGAGGGATAACGAAAAGCTTATAGGAACCTTAAAGCATCTGCGCGACCTCGGTAATACCCTTATCGTCGTTGAGCACGACGAGGATACCATGCGCGCCTCCGACTATATTGTCGATATCGGACCGGGTGCAGGTATTCACGGCGGAGAGATCGTCTTTGCAGGTACCCTTGAAGAACTCGAAAAATGCGATAACTCAATTACCTCCGACTACCTTACGGGTCGAAAAAAGATAAGTATTCCCGAAAAGCGGAGAAAGGGAAGCGGCAATTTCCTTACCGTTAAGGGTGCAGCCGAAAATAATCTTAAAAATATAACCGTCAAAATACCGCTGGGTCGTTTTGTAAGCGTTACCGGCGTTTCGGGCTCGGGAAAATCTTCCCTTGTAAACGATATTCTTTATAAGCATCTTGCCGCCAAGCTTAACCGCGCAAAAACCTTCCCCGGCAAGTTTAAAACCATCGAAGGAATAGAGCACCTCGATAAGGTCATCGAAATAAGTCAGTCTCCCATAGGCAGAACTCCCCGTTCAAACCCCGCTACCTATATCGGAGTATTTAACGATATCCGCGACCTTTTCGCTTCTACCAAGGACGCAAAGGCCAAGGGCTATTCCTCGGGACGCTTCTCCTTTAACGTAAAGGGAGGACGCTGTGAGGCCTGCGAGGGCGACGGAATTATCAAGATCGCTATGCACTTTCTGCCCGATATATACGTTCCCTGCGAGGTCTGCGGAGGAAGCCGTTATAACCGCGAGACCCTGAGCGTTAAGTATAAGGGCAAGAGTATTTACGACGTTTTGGAGATGACGATCGAGGAAGGAATGAACTTCTTCGAGCCCATTCCTAAAATTCACCGAAAGCTCAAGACCCTTTTTGACGTAGGCCTCGGTTACGTTAAGATAGGTCAGCCTGCTACCACCCTTTCGGGAGGCGAAGCGCAGCGAGTAAAGCTTGCCGCAGAGCTCTCGAAAAGGGGAACGGGTAAAACTATCTATATCCTTGACGAGCCTACCACTGGACTTCACACCGCCGACGTTCACCGTCTGCTTGACGTGCTTAACCGCCTTGTGGATCAGGGCAATACCGTTCTTGTTATCGAGCATAATCTCGACGTTATCAAGACCTCCGATTATATAATCGATTTAGGTCCCGAGGGCGGAGATAGGGGAGGCACCGTCGTCTGTATGGGAACCCCCGAAGAGGTTGCCGCCTGCGAGAAGTCCTATACGGGACAGTTTATTAAAAAGCTTCTCTAAATTCATATATTTTTAACCAAAATAACAATACTTAGTGTTATTATGTGAGGTGAGATATTGTTTGGCTATATAAGGGCCTGCAAGCCCGAACTCCGAATGAAGGAATACGAGCTTTATAAGGCAGTATACTGCTCCCTTTGTAAAAAACTCGGTAAAAATTACGGCGTTTTTGCTCGCTTTACCTTAAGCTACGATTTCACCTTTTTAGCACTGCTGAAAATGTCTTTAAACGATAAGTGCTTTAATATCAAGCGCAAGGCCTGCACCTGTAACCCCATTAAAAAATGCAATTATTTAAGCGATATGTCCGACCTCGATATGCCGTCGGCCGCCGCAATGATCCTGCTTTACTATAAACTGCTCGACAATATCTCCGACGAAAAAGGCTTTAAGCGATTTAAATACCGATTATTAAGGCCCTTCTTTTCCGCCGCCTATAAAAAGGCTAAAAAGGAATACGCGGAGCTTGACGGTATAGTTTTCGACTATATAAAAGCACAGAATAAATTAGAAAGCGAAAACTGCGATAATATCGATGCCGCCGCCGAGCCTACCGCCGTTATGATGTCGAAAATGCTCGGAACTCTCTGTGATGACGAGCTAACGAAAAGATGTTTAAACAGAGTAGGCTACTGTATCGGCCGCTATATCTATATGCTCGACGCGGCCGTCGATCTTCCCGAGGATATTAAACGGGGAAGATATAATCCTCTAAAAAACAATGCGGACGACCCCGATTATATTAAGAACTTTATCGCTCCGCAGCTTAACATAAATATTGCCGAGGCCGCCAAGGCCTACGAGCTTATTGATATTAAAAAATTCAAAAATAT
>SFWF01000018.1 GCA_004560045.1 bacterium
CGCAACATCATTTATGCGAAGCATAACATCATTTGCCGTAAGGCAACATCGTTTTCCGACCGCAAACGAAAACGATATTTGCGCCTTTGGCGCAAAATGATGTTCCTCCCTGCGGTCGGAAATACGACCCTACGGGTCGTGATCCCCCTTCCCCCAAGGGAAGGCCGACGGATACCGAAGCAATTACGCTTTCTTCACTCTTATTCCTCGCGCGTAGCGCTACTCACGCCGTAGGCGTTATTCTTTTCTGTCCACTGTCCACTGCGGCCAACGGCCCCTGCGCAGCCCCTGTTCCCTAACCTTTCCCATTTCCCATTTCCCTTTTCCCTGCTTCAAAGACGTTACTCTTTTCTGACCACTGACCACTAAAAAAAGACCCCTCTCGGGGTCTTTTTTATCTAATTGATTCTTCCGTAGAGGGGAAGGTCGGGGGCGTCCTTCTTGGGGGCGCGGTTGGGATCGGCCGAGGAAGCCACGGTCTGAGAGGGACGGCGGTCGCCTCTTCTGCCGCCTCTGCGGTCGTCTCTTCTGGGGGGACGTCTGTCGCCGCCCTCGGGGCTTATAACGACGCGTCTGCCGCTTCCTTCACCGACCGATGCCGAAACGACACCTTCGATATCTTGAACGGCGGTATGAATAATACGGCGCTCGTAAGGGTTCATAGGCTCGAGGGTACGGCTTCTGCCGCCTGCTGCAACCTGAGCGGATACGCGCTTTGCGAGAGAGATAAGGGTCTGCTCACGCTTTTCACGGTAGTTTCCGATATTGAGGGTTACCTTTACGTAGCCACTTCCGGTGTTAGCGGCAAGGCTCGTTAAATACTGAAGAGCGTCGAGGGTCTCGCCTCTTCTTCCGATTACGACGCCGAGCTTTTCGCCGTCGAGCTGAAGATAGATTCCGCCGTCGATCTCTGCGGCAGATACGGTCACATTTTCACAGCCAAGGCCTTCCATAACCGTTTTGATATAAGCGGCGGCCTTTCCTGCGGAGGAGGCGGGGTCGAGCTTATCGGCGGGAACGAGATTCTCGGGTACTGCAGGAGCGGCCTCTTCGGGCTTTTCCTCGACCTTTTTCTCGTTTGCCTTTTTAGCTACGGGATTTCCTTCCTTTTCGGTCTTCTTTTCGGTCTTCTTTTCAGGCTTCTTTTCGGTCTTTTTCTTTTCGAGCCTCTTTTCGGGCAGCTCGATAGAGGCCTTTACCTTTGCCATAGAGCCTCCGAAAAGGCCAAGGGTTTTTTTCTTAAAGTCACAGATAACTTCAATTTTAATGTCGTCTTCGTTTTTTAGTCCGAGGGTATTTATAAGGCCTTCTTTAGCGGCTACGGTTGCCTCTATAAGGTCCTTACCCTCTCCGATATATTCTTTGATCAAGGGAAATGCCTTCTTTCTATTTGTCCGACTCTTTGTCGGTTACGCGATTAGCGATATACTTTTGTTCGTCTTCGTAAACCTTTACGATATCCTTTGCTCTCTCTGCGGCAAGCATTTTCTGCGGTCCGTAGAAATACTGAACCCCAGCCTGAATAAGTCCGCCGACAAGGCTCGAACATGCCCAATAGAATCCAACGGCGCCGGGAACCGAGAAGCCGATGAAGAGGGAGATAAGGGGCATAGTCAGCATCATTCCGCCCATAGAGGGAGCGTCGGGATTGGTACGCTTCTGAAGCTTTAAGGAGATAATGCTCGTCAGCATCTGTGCGGCAAAGGCCATAATGGGGATAAGCCAGAGCCACTGAAAATTATTAAAAATATCAATATTAAACTTGGGGGTCTGGGTAAGGTTTAGTCCGAAGAAGGAGAAATCGAGACGCTCAACGGCAGAATCTACTCCTGCAGGGAGATTGCCCGTGCTCTGAATAACGTTTACGGCTTCAACCTGACTCTTTACGCCGAGGGTCTTCATTATTTCGGCCGCTTTAGTGCCAGAAACACCGCCAAAGTAGGTCAGCGGCTGAGTAATGAGGTAATAAACCGAGAAAAGGAAGGGCATACGGATAAGGGTAGGAAGACAGCCGCCCGACATGGAGATATTCTCCTGCTGATAGAGCTTCTGCATTTCCTGACTGTAGCGCTGCTTATCGTCGCCGTATTTCTTTTTAAGCTCGTCGAGCTTGGGCTTTATGCGCATCTGACCCACAGAGGCCTTCTGACTCTTGAAGGTAAGAGGAAGAAGCGCAAGGTTAATAAAGAGAGTAAATAAAAATACCGCCGCGGCAAAATTATTTCCCATTACCATCGAGAAGAAGTTAAGGATATAACTTAGCGGTATGTTTATAAGATCAAATAAAAACTGCAATTTTATTCACCATCCGGTCGGGTAGCTCCCGACGGCATATTTTTCTTCTTTTTAGGGGGTACGGGGTCGTATCCGCCCTTACACAAAGGATTGCATCTTAAAATTCGGTAAAGGGCTAAAAAAGAGCCCTTAAAGGCGCCGTGCACCTCTATCGCTTCTATAGCGTAGGCCGAGCAGGTCGGCGTAAAGCGACAGCAGGGCGGCTTCGTGGGAGAAACTCCCTTCTGATAAAACCTGATTAAACGAATAAGTAATTTACGCATCTTGGTTTAAAATTTCGGCTTCCTCAAAAATTTTAAGCATCAAAGCCGAGACCTCGGTGCTCTTTAAGGTAAGTATTCTTGTTCGGGCGACAAAGACTATGTCGTAGCCCGATTTTATTTTATCGGAAATTAAGGCAAAAGCGGCGGTTATAACCCTTTTGGCGCGGTTACGCTGAACAGCGCCGCCAAGCTTTTTCCCTGCGGTGATTCCGATACGTATGCCTGAGCTTCGGCGGTTTTTGAACGCATAGGCTACGAACGCGGGATTAACTAACGTCATTCCGCGTCCGTAAATCCGTCTGAAATCAGAATTCTGCTTCAGTTTTTTGAAAGAGTACATAATAAAAAATTAGTATGTGAGCGTCTTTCTGCCCTTTGCTCTGCGGCGGGCAAGTACCTTGCGTCCGTTGGCGGTAGCCATTCTCTTCATGAAGCCGTGTTCCTTCTTGCGATGGAGCTTCTTGGGCTGGTAAGTTCTTTTCATCTTGAACCCTCCTTAATTTTAGTATGGCCTGCTTGAGGGATAATCTCCCTTTTACACAGCCTATCAGTTTAAGATTATAACCTAAACCACCCCGTTTTGTCAACCTTTATTTCGTCTTTTTGTTTGTTGACTTTTTATTTTGGGATAGGTATAATTGCTTTATACATAATGTGTATACTATGGAGGTCTTTGAATGAGGATTAAAGAAAGCTTTGAAACAAAAGTTTTGAAAAACTGTGACGTTCTCGTCTGCGGAGGCGGCTTCGGCGGAATTTCTGCCGCCTTATCGGCCGCACGTCAGGGAAAAAAGGTCATCCTCACCGAAAAGCTTTTCGTTTTAGGCGGTCTCGGTACGGCGGGAATCGTCACCATATATCTCCCCCTTTGCGACGGAATGGGCAAACAGGTCTCCTTCGGAATAGTAGAGGAGCTCTTGCGTCTTTCGATCTCTATGGGAGCCGAAGCAAAATATCCCGAAAACTGGCTTGACCAAAATGATCCTGCAAAACGCACCGAAAAGGACCCCCGTTTTGAGGTCAGGTATAACCCTCATCTTTTCGCAATTTTAGCCGAACAGCTTCTTATAAAAGAGGGCGTCGAGATACTTTACGGCACCTACGCAGTAGCCGCTCATACCGAAAAGGGTAAGATCGACGCGGTTATCTGTGAAAACAAGTCGGGTCGCTTCGGCATAAGCGCAAAATCGGTGGTAGACGCCACGGGAGACGCAGATATAGCTCTCTTTTCGGGGGCTCCTACCGAGAAATTCGGTCAGGGCAACGTTCTTGCGGCTTGGTATTATTCGGTGGGAGATAAGGGATATCAGCTTCGTATGCTCGGCGCTTCGGATATCCCCGACGAGGACAAGAACGGCCAAGAATCGAAGCCTCTTATCGACCGCAGATTTTCGGGTCTTGACGGAGAGGAGCTAAGCCGGCAGACCATACTCTCCCACGGGCAGACCCTTTCCGATATAAAAGCAAAACGGGAGGGCGGCGAGGATATTCTCCCCGTAAACATCGCCACCACTCCGCAGATCCGAATGACCAGACGAATTGCGGGAGAATACACACTTGATACGAAGGAAATGCATACCTATTTTGAGGATTCGATAGGTATGGTCTCCAACTGGAAAAAGCGCGGCCCCGTATACGAGGTACCCTTCCGTACTCTTTACAGCAAAGAGGTTAAAAACCTTATTTTCGCAGGTCGCTGTACCTCGGTGACCGACGCTATGTGGGATATTATGCGCGTTATCCCCTGCTGTGCGGTAACGGGTCAGGCGGCAGGCCTTGCGGCGGCTATGACCGACGATTTTTCGGCTCTTGACATAAAGGAGCTTCAGAAAAAGCTCAAAGCCGCAGGAGTAGTGCTTCACGAAAATGAGCTATGAGCAGAAGAATATCCGAGGTCTTAAAGGAACGCTTCGGCTGCAAAATTTATAAGCTTTCCCTCGACGCGGGACTTACCTGCCCTAACCGCGACGGCACCAAGGGCTACGGCGGCTGCATTTTCTGTAGCGGGAAGGGCAGCGGCGAGTTTGCCGAAGGCCCTTGCGGCAGTATTGCGGCTCAGCTTGAAAATGCTAAAAAGCGGGTCGAAAGCAAGGTCGGCGGCGGAAAATATATCGCCTATTTTCAGTCCTTTTCGAACACCTACGGCGATTTAGATTATCTTAGGAAAATATATTTTGAGGCCATAGCCCCCGATGATATCGTAGGGCTTGCTATAGCCACGAGACCCGACTGTTTATCGGACGAGGTCGTTTCTCTCTTAAAAGACGTAAACTCGATAAAGCCCGTTTGGGTAGAGCTGGGGCTTCAGACGGCCGACGACGGCGTCGGGGAATATATCCGCAGAGGCTACACCACCGAGGACTTTGCCGACGCGGTAAAAAGGCTTCACGAGGCAGGGATCGAGACGGTGGCCCATATAATTATAGGTCTTCCGGGTGACGACCCCGTAAAGACCGCTAAATTCGTTTCGGATATTGGGGCAGACGGGGTTAAATTTCACCTGCTTCATATTATAAGAGGTACCGACCTCGAAAAGGAATACGAAAAGGGGTTCGTTACTCCCCTGACCTTAGAGGAATATACCGAAATTCTCAAAAAGTGTCTTTCGGTGCTTCGCGAGGATATTATAATTCACCGTCTGACAGGAGACGGCGACAAAAAGACCCTTATCGCTCCCCTTTGGAGCAGAGATAAAAAACGGGTGCTGAACCATATAAATAAAGCCTTTGGAGGTAAATAAATGCTTAAAACGAAAATTATTTCATCCCTTGACAAATGCTTTCTCGACAGCGGCTACGACGAGTTTGCCGAGATAACACACGTTAACATATATAAAAACACCAGCGCCGCCTTTCAGCTTCTCCCCTGTGACGACGAGGAGGTAAGCGACACTGCCCGCGTTTATTATAAGGTAAAGCTTGAGGGCGACCTTGCCGATAAGGCGGTACTCCGCACGGTTGAGAATATTCCCAACTATATCCCCTTCCCGCAGTCTCCCGTTAGGGCAAAGGAGCTCGACCCCGCTTATATCCGCACCACCGCAGGGCTTTATCCCGACGTCCTCCTCCCCATTCAGCACGGAGGCCGGTTCTCGGTCATAAAGGGTCAGCTTCGCAGTCTTTGGGTGGATGTTATTAACGACGGTATTTCGGCGGGAGAGCATAAGCTTAAGGTTATGCTCTGTGATATGGAGGGTAACCCCGTCACCGAAAACGAAATAACAATAAAGGTTATCGATGCCGCTCTTCCCGAGCAGGAGACCCGCGTTACTCAGTGGTTTTATGCCGACTGCGTCGCCGATTACTACGATCTTGAGGTCTGGAGCGATAAGCATTTCGAATATTGCCGCAGAGTGATCGAGACAGCCGTTAAAAACGGTATAAATATGATATACGTTCCCCTTTTCACCCCAGCTCTCGATACGGCGGTAGGCGGCGAGCGTACCACGACCCAGCTTATCGGAGTAAAGGTAGAAAACGGAAAATATTCATTTGACCTGAGCCTGCTTGACCGATATATAAATATGCTTATCGACTGCGGTGTTAAGTATTTCGAAATGTGTCACCTCTTTACCCAGTGGGGCGCATACCACGCCGCAAAGGTTATGGCGACGGTTGACGGAGAGTATAAGCGCATTTTCGGCTGGGATACCGATGCGACAGGAGAGGAATACGTCGGCTTCCTGAAAGCGATGCTCACCGAGCTGACAGCTTATCTCGAAAAGAAGGGGCTTCGCGACCGCACCTATTTTCATATTTCAGACGAGCCCAGCGCCGAGCATTTGGAGCAGTATAAGAAAAACAAGGAAAACCTTAAGGGCGTTATAGGCGGCTGGAAGCTGCTCGATGCCCTTAGTCACGTTGAATTTTACAAAGAGGGTCTCGTTGAGATACCCGTACCCATAAGCAACAGTATAGAAAGCTTTATGCCCGAGGATATAAAGGAGCGCTGGATCTACTATTGCTGCGGCCCCTCGGTCGGATACAGTAACCGCTTTATGGGAATGCATTCTGCCCGTACCCGCTTTATGGGAATTCAGATGTATAAGTACGGTATCGAAGGCTTTTTACATTGGGGTCTTAATTTCTATAATAACCAGTATTCTCACGACCATATCGACCCCTTCCTTAACGGAAACGCAGGCTATTGGGCAGGGGGCGGCGACGCAGTAAGCATCTACCCCGGCCGACACGGAATGCCCCTTGAGAGCCTTCGCCTTATCGCCTTTGCTCAGGGAATTGAGGATATAAGGGCCTTAAAGCTCTGTGAAAAGTATTATTCCAAGGAAGAGATAGTTGAAAGGCTCGAAAAGATATTCGGCGGGACGATAACCTTTAAAAAATGCGTCAACGACACGAAAACCATGCAGAAAATGCGTGATACTATCGATAAAATGATAGAAGAAAGGCTTTAGTAAAAACGAAACTGCGCTCTTCCCGAAAATGGCGAAGAGGTAAAAAAGACGGATGAACCTCCGTCTTTTTTGTTATTTTTTACGAATTTTCAAAATTATGGGCTCGAGAGTATAGACGGGGGTGTCCACCTCGATTCGGTCGCCGTCAGTGTTGAAGGCGACCTCCTTCCACTCGCCCGAGGGGGTAAGCGTTTCTACCCTTTCGATCTCGCTCTCCACTACGAGGGGCAGAGTTTCGGCGCGGTCTAAGGAAATGTCGAAGGCGGCAACAAACAGACTGCCGTCGGGAAGCTCACCTGCGCGAAGGAGCATTTCCATATCGTCGGGATAATATACGGGGAGATTATCTGTCTCTTTTAATATATCGATAAGCTGATTTTTTCTCGTCTCGTTTAAAAAGCTGAAGGCTTCGGTATAAGTAAAGTTTGTATACGGGTCACCGCAGAAAACTATTGTAGTTCCTCCTGAAGGGTTTTTAAAGGAGGTAACACCGGGGAAAAGGGGGTCTGTAACCTTTCCGTCCCTTAAGTGATAGGTGGTGGAAAGGGTTTCGACGGCGTCACTTGTGGGAACAAGCTCCTTTGCCCTTACCTGAGCGTTACAGCCGGTACCGTATTTCGGGAAGGCTTCGCCCGAAAGGTTTACTCCCGTCCACTCTTTGACCTCTACCCCGGTATAAGCCGTAAGTCCCCGCTCGTTTACAAGCCTTGCGGCCTCGCCGGTAAGTACGACGGTTTTTTCGAAGAATTTAAGAAGCTCCTCGTCGCTTCTGAGGTTTACGTCAAGGTCTTCCATAAAAATTGCACCCTCGGCTTCGGGGTCGGAGGAGAAGAAGCAGGGCAGTCCGAGTCGCTCGAAAACGCAGACCGACCAGCCGTATTTTGCAAGGTCGGCGTTTTCGCTTAATGCGTCGGCCGATGTGGAAACGGGGGTTACACAACCCTTCCATTTAATTTTGGGACGAAGGTCAGCAAGAGCCTCGTAAAAGCCGCGGTTTTCGGCAAGCTTTTTTCTATAGGCCTCTCCTGCCCTCGGCTCGAAGGCGGCAAGACGGGTTATCCAGTGCTTAGCGCCGCTTGCTCCCTCCAAGATAGTTCCCGTAAAGTGGGCGTGGAGGTTCTGTGCCGAGGTGGAATAGCGATTCTGGGGGCAGGTATCGGTTTCGGCAAGAAGGGTATCAACGCCGTTTGCCTTAAGAACGGCTATCTGCTTTGCGGCACGGTGAAGATGCTCGTTAAAACGCTTTGCCCCGAATGGGGTGTAGTTTCCGTTATTAACGCGGACCATAGGCTTGCCAAATTTTCCCGCAAGAATTTTCGCAATATCTGCGGCGAATTCGGTAGAGGCTCCGACACAGCAGAAGCTGGCCGAAAGGCTCTCGTCCACCGCGTCGATTCCCTCACGCATTGCCATAGCACCGCCGATAAGGGACTCCTTTTGAGTCTCGATAAAGATATTTTTAAGTTTCTCGTCCTTTTTCTCCCCGAAGATGGCATCAAAAAGCTCCTCACGGGTCACCTCGCGTCCCGCAAGACGGCTTACCGCTTTCATATGCAGAGGACAGGCACAGCCCCTTCCCGGGCGGCCCATAAGACGGAAATCGTCGTCCACCATTATTGTTTTAGGAGCAAGGGAAGCGACGGTCTTAAAGGTCTTTCGGAGATAGTCCCTGAAGCCCTCATCGTAGGGGCAGGCAACGAAACGGCGGTCTCCGTCCTTAAGGTTTATTACGTGCTGAAAGGGGAAATCGGCGTTAAGCTTATAGTCGTGACCGATAGTGGCCTGAACGAGGATACCTACCTCTACTCCCTCCTTTTTAAGTCGGTCGCGGAAGAGGGCGTACTTCTCCCCTTCTATTGCCGCCTTATCGATAACGGGGTCCCCTTCGGGCACAAGGGTCATAGAAAATAGGGCAAGGTCGGTTATGCTCTCATTAGTCTGACGGATGATGTCGAGGCAGATCTCCTCAACGTGTTTTTCGTTGGCCTTAACTATGGAATAATTATACATCATTCAGCACCTCGCAAGCTTTGCCTGTTTTTACCTCATTATATAAATATATAACCTTAAAGTCAATAAAACCGATTTCGAAAATTTTCGAAATCGGTTTTAAATTAAAGCTTTGATACGACGTTTATGGGGTTTCCGCTGAGCCAGCCCTTTATACAGTCGACGGTGATGCCTAAAAGCTTAATTCTCGTTGACATCGGGGCCCATGCGGCATGAGGGGTTATTACGATATTGTCGACTCCCTTTAAGATACAGTTTCGCATAGGCTCCACCGTAATCGCATCAAGGGCGGCACCCGAAAGGCGACCCGACTCTACCGCCGCTTTAAGAGCGGGCTCGTCTACAAGGCCTCCTCTTGCGGTATTTACAAGGAGGGCTCCCTTTTTACATTTATTAAAGGCGGCCTCGTTCATCATAAGCCGGCTTTCGTCGGTTAAGGGACAATGAAGGGAGATAACGTCGCTTCTCTCCAAAAGCTTGTCAAAGGAGACGAACTCGGTCCCGTCGTTTTTAGGGGTACGGGTATGAACGATGACCTTCATACCAAAGGCCTCGGCAAGCATTTTTACCCTTTTTCCGATATGACCGTAGCCGATTATTCCGAGGGTTCGGCCCTCGACCTCGTCGGTAGGAAAGTCGTAAAGGGTGGTAAGCTCGCTCTTCTCCCAGGAGCCTGCCTGAACGGCGGCATGATAGTTTGTGATCTGATTATAGTGATTTAAGATCAGGGCAAAGGTATGCTGCGCTACGGCAGAGGTGGAATAGCTTCCCGCATTACAGACGACGATTCCCTTTTCCGCGGCATATTTTACGTCGATAGTGTTAAAGCCGGTAGCAAAAAGGCCTATATACTTAAGGTTTTTGCAGGCGTCCATTACCTCTTTATCGATGGTAAGCTTATTAAGCAGAATTATATCGGCGTCGCCTATTCGCTTTATAACGTCGGCTTGCCTCGTGGTGTGGTACTCTATGACCTCGCCAAACTGCTTATACACATCGAGGGAAAGGCCGCCGGGGGTCATTACCCCTGCCTCAAGAACGACTATTTTCATCTCTTTTCTTCACCTTGTGCTTGCTTCCGTCGGGATTTACGATAGTAATTCCCAAAAGTTGACTCTCGAGGCTTTCCTTAAAGCCGTTTATATATTTTACTCGGAGCTCCTTTTGCTCGGCCTTTTCGGCATCGGTCAGTCCCTCGGTCTTAGACTTTCGGGCAAGCTCGTTTATTCTGTCGATATCCTTTTGAGTTACCATTGGATCCTCCGTTTTAAATTTCGTTTCGGCCGTCAAGGGCTCTTTGCAGGGTCACCTCGTCGGCATATTCGAGATTTCCTCCCACAGGCACACCGTAGGCAAGACGGGTTATTTTAATTCCCATAGGCTTTATAAAGCGGGAGATATAGCTGGCCGTAGCCTCACCCTCAACCGTCGGGTCGGTGGCCATAATTACCTCTTTTACACTTCCGTCGGAAAGTCGGGCAAGAAGCTCCCTTACCTTAAGCTTTTCGGGGCCTATTCCGTCAAGGGGGGATATTACCCCGTGAAGCACGTGATAAACTCCCTTAAACTCGCGTGTACGCTCGAAGGCAAGAATATCCCTCGGATCGCTTACAACGCAGATAATACTTTTATCGCGAAGAGGATCGCCGCAGACGGGACAAAGCTCACCGTCGGACAAGGCCTGACAGCAGGAGCAAAGCCTTATTTTAGAGCGGGCATCAATAAGGGCGCGGGAAAATCTCTCGGCGTATTCCTCGGGTGCGGTTATAACGTAAAAGGCAAGACGCTGAGCGGTTTTTTTACCTATTCCGGGCAGTTTTTCAAACTGCGCCGTGAGTTCGTTTAAAGAGGTTATACTATACGCCATTATTAAAACATACCGGGCATTCCGGGAATATTCAGTCCGCTTGTAATTGCGTTCATTTCCTTTTCGCCGGTTTCGGTAGCCGTAGTAATAGCCTCGTTAAGGGCGATTATAAGGAAATCCTCAAGCATTTCGGGATCGCCTTCACATTCCTCCAAGGCCTCGGGCTTAATGTTTATAGCCTTTATCTCGTGCTTACCCGTAACGGTTACGGATACCATATCTCCGCCTGCAGAGGCAGTATATTCTCTTTCGTCAAGGTCGGCCTGAAGGGTAGCCATATCCTCCTGCATCTGCTGAACCTTTTTGAGCATCTGCTGCTGACTCATGCCGCCGTTCTGATTAGGAATTCTTACTTTCATTTTTATTCTCCTTTAGTTGCTTGGTATATCAAACTGCTTAATTTTTTCGGCCAAGGCCTTAAGGGGGTCGGCCTCCTCGTCGGTTTTTACCGGCTTATATGGGCCCAGCTTATAGGTCTGACCCAAAACCTGCGTCGCCGCCTTACGGATAGCGTCGCGGTAGATAGCATTTTTCGAATTTATAAAGTTTCTGAACATAGGGTTCGGAGCGTCGATAAGAAGATACTGACCCGAAATAAAGGCGCGGGAGCCGTTTAAAACTCCGCTTATGGGCGGGCAGGTCTTGGTTAAAAGCTTCAGTATCTCTTCCCATTCGGGCAGGGCTCCCTCATCGCTCTGCGCAGGGGCAGAGGCTTCTTCGGGTAGGGGTGCGTCAGCGGGGACGGGCTCGTGCTCTTCCTCGGGAAGTCCTGCGGGCGGGGCTTCCTCCTCAATGGGCGGAGGGGGTGCCTCGTCCTCTACGGCCGCTTTCTGTGGAGCTTGCGGCGCTATCGGCTTCTCTGCGGGCTTTTCGGTCGCTGCGGTGACAGGCGCGGCAGGAGCCGCAGCTACCCTCGGAGCACCAAGCTCTAAGGCTCTTATACGCTTCTCAAGAGACTCGATATCGGCGCAAAGCTCGGGGGTACAGAGCTTTATCACCGTCATTTCGAGCATACTTCTTCTGTTCGCATTCTGCATAGAAGCGATACAAGCGGAAAGCATATTAAGGGCGCGAAGAATATCCTTAATGTCGAAGCGAGCCGCTTTCTCGGAGTAAATTTTATACTGCAGCTCGGAGCAGACGACAGGCTTTTTATCGGCCGATACGGTTTTTATTATCATAATGTCGCGGAAATGCGACGAAAGGTCGTTAGCCAGGCGGAGCATATCCACCGAGCCTCTGTGAAGCTCGTCGATAAGGGTAAGGGCCTTTGAGGTGTCCCCGTCGGCTATAGCGTCGGAGAGACGGTTTAAATATTCGTGACCCGACATTCCGCAAACGTCGGTAACGGTTTTTTCGGTTATATCGGTCGAGACCGAAACGCAGAGGTCAAGAATAGAAAGGGCATCTCTCATTCCTCCGTCGGCCGCGGCGGCGATAAGGGTAGCCGCGTCGTCGGTTATCTTAAAGCCCTCGGCATCGGCAACGAATTTTATTCGCTCGACTATTTTATCGGCTTCGATCCTCTTGAAATCGAAACGTTGACAACGGGAAAGAATAGTAGTAGGAAGCTTATGAACCTCGGTGGTGGCGAGGATAAATATAGCATGCTCAGGCGGCTCTTCAAGGGTTTTAAGCAGGGCATTGAAGGCCGAAAGGGAGAGCATATGGACCTCGTCGATAATATATACCCTGTATTTAAGGGCGTTGGGGGTAAAGGCTATCTGCTCGCGAAGGAGGCGGACGTGATCGACGCCGTTATTGGAGGCGGCGTCAAGCTCTACGATATCGGTAGCCTCTTCCTCGGCAACAAGTCGGCAGGCCTCGCAGGAAAGGCAGGGGTCTCCGTTGGCAGGCTCAAGGCAGTTTACCGCCTTGGCGAGGATCTTCGCGCAGGTGGTCTTACCCGTTCCTCTCGTTCCCGTAAAAAGATAGGCGTGGGAAATTTTACCCGACGCAAGCTCACCCTTAAGGGTTTCTACGATATGATCCTGACCGTAGACCTCGGAGAAGGTCTGCGGACGGTATTTTCGGTAGAGAGCCTTATATGCCATTAGTTTTCCTCCGTTTGGAAATTAAAAAAATCTGTGTAACCGGGCGTACGAATGAACCGATTTACTGCGGCGCACAGTGAAAACCGTTTAATGCTGCTCGGTTCCCCGCCTGACATGGTTCACGGTACTCTGTCGCACAGGACCAGCCCATTCGCACACCCCGTCACACAGACAGAGCTATCGGGATAAAGCCCGACTTCCGATATATTATAATATATATTCTTAACTTTTACAAGGATTATTTTTTAATTTACATATAGTTCATTAAAAAAGTGTTGTATATACGGCGCTTTTTTGGTACAATTAAAAGGAATTATCGTGGAGGAGTATGTAGTTACGAGGTCGTATCCCCTATCCTCCTCAAAAATAACTTAAAATAAGAAAAGAAGGCCAATATGGAACTTTGGGACATTTTAAACGACCAGGGGGTCGTTACGGGAAAAACCGCCGTCAGAGGCAGAACCGTACTTCGAAACGGGGAATATCATCTGGTGGTTCATATATGGGTAGTGTCCTCCGACGGAAACTTTCTTATTCAGCGAAGAAGCGAAAAAAGAAAGCTTATGCCGGGAGAATGGGCCGCTACGGGCGGAAGCGCAATTTCGGGAGAAAGCTCCCTTGCCGCCGCCGCAAGAGAGCTCAGCGAGGAGCTCGGCATAAAGGCACTTAAAGGCAGTCTTAAGCTTATGGGCCGTCTTAAAAGACGCAATTCCTTTTTGGACGTATGGTTTATTAAGTGTGACGCCGACATAAGCCGACTTCGCCTTCAGAAAAGCGAGGTTGCCGAGGTTAAATGGGTAACCCCCGACGAGCTTAAGGTTATGATCGAGCAGAGAAATTATCACAACTACGGTCGCGAATATTTTAAGGCTGTTTTCGATTATGCCGAAAAAATGCGTAAGCAGTTTAAGGAGCAGGTTTAATGGGATTTGAGGTAAAAAACAAAAAGTGTGCCGTTTGTGAGGCGTATCTTTTCGAGGACGACGACGTTGTATGCTGTCCGATATGCGGAGCGCCTCATCATCGCGATTGCTATAATGCGGTAGGTCACTGCGGCCTTGAAAAATATCACGGAACCGACCTTCAGTATAAGGCAGAGGAGGCCGAGGAGACGGCAAAAGAAAAGACCGAGACCTCTTCGGGAAGAAAGGGTCGTATCTGTACCCAGTGCGGCAAGGAGTACCCCGCCGACGCGCGTTTCTGCCCCTACTGCGGTTATTCGGAAATGACCGGTTTTTTCTCTGACGGTAATATGCGGGGCTTTGGCGGATTTAATACGGTCGAGGACAATACCGATATCGGCGAAGGGGTTACCGCCAAGGAGGCCGCAGGGGTCGTGCTTATTAACCATTTCCGCTATATCTACCGTTTTTTAAGCCTTAATAAAAACAAAAAGCGTTCCTGGAACTGGGCAGGCTTTTTACTTCCCGGAAGCTGGTTCGCATACAGAAAGATGTACAAGGAAAGCGTTATTGCGGTTATTTTCCAAATAATGTCAACCGTTTTAAGCTTTCCCCTGCTTTTCGCTTTGGAGCAGCTTCCGACCGTAGGAAATCAGGCAAATATGATGGCCTATTATATTGAAAATCTTCCCGCCATCGGCTACCTGCCCCTAATTCTCGCGGCGGTCGGCGGTGTCGTTAATCTTCTCATACGAATAATTTCGGCAATGTACGGCGACTGGTTTTATAAAAATCGGGTCATTCTCGCGGCAAAGGAGATAAAAAAAGCCGACAGAGAGCTTGACTCAGATGAGGCCGAGGCCGCTAAAAAGAAATGGAGCGGAGTAAGCTTTATAGGCTTTATGGTCGCCTTTTTCGCTCTTGAGTTCGTTCCGACGATTATAATGATGTTTATTTAAAGGACGCCTATGGAAAAGAAAATATGTCTTAAATGCTCAACCGAAAACGAAGGAAACTACGTTTTTTGCAAATACTGTGGCGCTATGCTTCCCGTTGTTGACAAACGGTACAACTATCCCCCCGAGGACGAAAATTCCCGCGAGGAGGTAGCCGAGCCCGAAATTGAGGGAATAAGCCTTAGCGATATGAACCGATACATCGGAAAAAGGCCGCAAAAATTTATTCCGAAGTTTCTCCGTATGCAGACCTTGGGGCAAAGCAGCTCTTTCTGTGCTCCCGTTTTTATACTCGGCTTATTTTTCGGATTTTTCGGAACGGCCATTTGGTTTTTCTGGCGAAAAATGTCGAAGCTCGGTTGGCTTTTTGTCGGTCTCGGACTTTTTCTTGAGGGACTTGACATAGTCGTAAACTACAGCGCCTACTGCGCCTACATGGACGGATTTTTCGGACTGCTTGGCGACGTTACGAGAAATCCGCAGAAATATGCCGACCCCGGTACGGTAAGCGACTCGGTAAATTCGATCGTTCTCGCCCTTGAACAAAGCTTTAATCCCGTCATTTCCCTTATTTCGCGCTACGTAGGTCACCTTTCGGTACCCTCGGTAGCAAGTCTTTTCGCCGTATATCTTTATAAGAAAAAAGCGGTTTCGGATATTAAGAGAATAAATGAATCGACCGACGATATCGCCCTTCGTCAGCAGCTTATCGCAGATAAGGGCGGTTGCTCGGGACTTCTTATCCTTATTCCCATATTCGCACAATTATTTGCCGTCTTCGGAGCGTTTTTTATATGTGTGCTTTAAAAAAATATTCGACCCTTCTTATCGACGCGGATAATACCCTTCTCGATTTTAATCTCGCCGAAAGGCTTGCCATAACGGCGGCCTGCGAAAAATTCGGGATAGAGCCCGACGAGAATAGGGCCGAGCTTTATTCGAACATAAATCTTTCCCTTTGGAAGCGTCACGAAAAGGGCGAGGTAACCAAGGAGGAAATAAAGCTTTTCCGTTTTATGGAATTCATAAAGGCGGTAGGCTCCTCGGCCGATCCTCGGGAAATGGGAAGGTATTACGAGACTACCCTTGCTACCCAGGGACACCTTTTAGAAGGCGCTGTAGGTTTTTTAAAGAGCATACGACCCTATTATAAGACCTATATAGTCACCAACGGCCTTGCGGCAGTTCAGCACAGCCGACTCGAACTCAGCGGGATACTCCCCTATTTCGACGGTGTGTTTATTTCGGAGGAATACGGCAGTAAGAAGCCCGAAAAGCTTTTTTTCGACCGAATCTGCGAAAAAATCCCCGAAAAGGATAAGAGCCGTATCTGCATCATAGGCGACAGTATGTCGTCGGATATTCTTTTCGGCATAAACGCAGGAATAGATACCTGCTACTTTGCGCCAAAGGGCTCTCCCGAGCCCTACTCCCCCACCCTCAGAGCCGAAAGCTTTGAGGAGCTTATTAAAATTTTTGGCTGAACGGAAGATCAAAATGGACGATAAGAAAAAGCTTTTACTTAAAAGAATACTCGGCATCGCATCTCTAATCATTGTCTTCGGGCTTTCCTGCCTGCTTGCATACTACGTATTATTTAAGTTTTTAGACCTTAAAAGCTCCGAAAGCTTTCAGACCTTTATCGAGGGCTACGGCTGGAAGGGCTGGATAGTGGCCCTCGGAATTCAGTTTTTGCAGGTCTTCGTCGCCATAATACCCGGCGAATTCGTTGAGGTCGGAATGGGACTTGCCTTCGGACCGATAGAGGGGGCTATCCTCTGTCTTGCGGGGGTTGCGCTGGCTTCGGCTCTGCTTTTCGTGCTTATTAAAAAATGGGGCACAAAGCTTGTAGAGCTTTTTATTGACCCTAAAAAAATCAACGAGCTGCGCTTTATAAACAGCGAGAAAAAGCTTAACACCCTCGTTTTTCTTTTGTTTTTAATACCCGGAACTCCCAAGGACCTGCTTACCTATATCGTTCCCCTTACCCGAATGAAGCTGTCGGAGTTTTTATGTATAACCCTTATCGCGCGAATACCCTCGGTAGTTTCCTCCACCGCAGGCGGAGCCCTTTTCGGAAACGGCAACTATATTTCGGGAATAATACTTCTTCTTATAACCGGCCTTATCAGCGTAGGCGGTATATGCTTATACAACTTTATAATGAAAAAGCGAACCGAAAAAAACGGCGATAAAGAAACCGCAGAGCATTAACACTCTGCGGTTTTCTTTACAGCTTGATTATTTTTTTACCCGACTCGGTAATAATAGTTCTCGCCTTTAAGGGAAGCTCGCCGTAGGTTATTATTTCGTCGACCGCTTCGGTCATATAGCGCAGCCGCTTTTCCTCGGTATCCGACGAATAGCGGGTTTGAAGCAGGGTCTCCTTGTCGCATTTTTCGAGAATATAAAAATAACGGTCGCGGTCGGCCTCGGGGAAGTCCTTGGCCTGCTCCTCAAAGGGGATAACACATTCGAGGAAGACGGGATATTCCTCTTTAAGGCGAAGTACTGCGGTGGCGGCTAAGGTTTCGACGCCGAGACTAAGGGAGGACAAAAGCCAAAGCCCCTCGGAGTACCCTTTAAGCAGGTCCTTGATTTTCTCGAAAAGCGCATCGCCTTCGCAGGTATTTTCAAAGGTTTTAAATTCGGGATCGACAGGGGCAATAACAGCGATTTTTTTCATATTAAGCTCTCCTTTTGTAATAAAATATATCTTATGGGATCATTCTACCACAAACGGTTTGTCGAAACTTGTCGCAATCGGTCGGGTTTGAAAATTTTTTTGATTTTTTTAACATTTAATGCTCTTCGCCGTCGGTTTTACCCGAAATATGCTTAATAGCCTCGGCAGCAAGAATAAGTCCTGCGGCGGCAGGGACGAAAATCGCGCTTGCGGGGGCGGGGCGGTTTCCCTTAAGCTCCCCCGTAGGCTCGGCGCAGAAGGGCTTTTCGTCCGACCATACTACGGGCAGGTCGGTTATTCCTCTGCTTTTAAGCTCCTTACGCATAACACGGGCTAAGGGACAACCCTCGGTTTTCGAGATATCCGAGACCCTGAGGGCGGTTATATCAAGCTTATTTCCCGTTCCCATACAGCTTATTACTGGCACGCCCGCCGCTTTTGCTTTAGCGATTATTTCGAGCTTTCCCGTAACCGTATCCACCGCATCGATAACGTAGTCGAAAAGGGTCATATCTATCTTATCCGAGCTATCGGGAAGAAAGAAAAGCTTATGCGGAATTATTTTCACGTCTTTCGAAATGACCTCGGCTCTTTTAATTGCGGCCACGGTCTTATCGGTACCGATAAGGTCGGCGGTAGCCAGAAGCTGACGGTTTAGATTGCTTTCGGAAAGGGTATCGTGGTCGAAAACGTCTATCTGACCGACTCCGCTTCGAACCAGAGCCTCAAAGGCGGCCGAGCCGACTCCGCCAAGTCCGAAAAGGGCCACGCGGGAGCTTTTCAGCCTTTTCATAGCGTCTTTACCGAGCATTGCCTCGGTACGGCAAAAAATATCATTCATTTATTTTACGTTTACCTTTTTACAAATATCGTTTAGCACGCAGTTTTCACAGTAGGCCTTTCTTGCGGTGCAGACGGCTCTTCCGTGAAGGACGGTGCGGTGACAAAAGTCGTTTGATTCCTCTGGGGGAAGAAGCTTTTTAAGCTCGGTTTCAACCTTAAAGGGCTCCTTACTTACGGTAAGTCCTATTCGGTTTACTATCCTTATAAAATGTGTATCAGTAACTACGGCCGGCTTTTTGTAGACGTCTCCCAAAACCAGATTTGCCGTTTTTCGGCCGACTCCGGGTAGGGTCAGAAGCTCCTCTATGGTATCGGGGACCCTTCCGCCGAAATTCTCGGTTATTCCCTTTCCGATTCCGATAAGATCCTTTGCCTTTGTTTTATAAAGACCGCAGGTTTTTATAAGCTCCTCGACCTCGCCGAGCTCGGCCTTCGCAAAGGCCTCGGCGGTGGGAAATCTCTTGAAAAGATCAGGGGTTACGATATTTACCCTGGCATCGGTACACTGCGCCGAAAGGCGGGTAGCTATAAGAAGCTGAAAGGGGTCGCTGTAGTTTAAAGAGCATAAAGCGTCTGGATATTCGGCCTTAAGCCGCTCTACCGACATAGCTGCAAGTTGTTTTTTAGTCATTATACAGTAAGCCTCATATCGCCTTTTTTGATCCAGCCGATCTTACGCATAGCCTCACTAATACCAAGGGCAAGCACGGCGGGAAGAATTATATGCATGATAGCGATCTCGGTCACAACCACTACGGGATCGGTTCCGCCGCCTACCATGGTAAAGTAGGTTTCGATCTGACCCACGAGGCCTGAGGTTCCCATACCCGAGCCGATCGGAGAGCAGGTCATTTTAAGAAGCGCCGAAGAGACGGGTCCGAGAATCGCGCTTGAGATTATGGCAGGCATCCAGATAAGGGGTCGACAGACGATGTTGGGCATCTGAATCATAGAGGTTCCTATTCCCTGAGAAACGAGACCGCTCCATTTATTCTCTCTGAAGGAGGCTACGGCAAAGCCGATCATATTGCAGCAGCAGCCCATTACGGCGGCACCTGCCGCAACCCCTGTAAGGCCTAAGGATACACCGATAGCGGCCGAAGAGATCGGAAGAGTAAGGCAGATTCCCATAACCACCGAAACGATCATACCGCCGATGATGGGGCTTGCCTCGACGTTCTGATTAACGATGCTTCCGATCCAGCTCATAAGCTGGGAGATAGGAGGGCCGATAAGGAAGGCGGCTACGCTTCCCGAAAGTATTGAAACAAGAGGGGTTACGATAATATCGGCCTTGGTTTTTCCGGATACGAGGGAGCCTACCTCTATAGCAACGTAGGCGGCCACAAAGGCGCCGAGGGGCTCGCCCGGCTTCCCTGCCGCGAAGGAGGCAAGGTTGGTAAATGCGCCCACAAGGCCCACAACCGCGGCAGATACGGTAACGAGAGGAGAAGCACCCAGCTTGCAGGCTACTCCGACACCGATTCCCGCACCCGTCAGGGTTTTAGCCAAGGAAGCAATATGAACGAGATATGAGCCGACGGTACCGCCTATCATACCACCGACCTGACCGATGATGGTTCCGATAATAAGGGTAGCAAAAAGACCCGAGGCCATACCCGAAAGGCCGTCGATAAATACTCGCGACAAGTATTTTTTTATCATAGGACATCTTCCTTTCTTAAAATATGAGAATATAATATCACTTTTTGCTCAAAAAAACAATATACCAAGTTGAAAAAGGCGGAAATTTAGTATATAATCTTAGCATGAGGTGATTTTTTGGTTAAGATCTATTTTATACGTCACTGTGAGGCCGAGGGAAATAAGGCTAAGATATTTCAGGGCTCCACCGACTGTGATATAAGCGAGAAGGGCAAAAAGCAGCTTGTATATTTAAAAAAGCGTTTTGAAAATATTAGTATAGACAAGGCTATCGCAAGTCCCTTAAAAAGAGCCTATAAAACCGCCCTTGCCGCCGTTGACGGAAAAGGACTTGAGGTTATTGCCGACCCCGATTTTACCGAGATACACGGCGGCGTTGTCGAGGGAATGACCTTTAAAAAGATATTCGCCGATCACGCCGAGCTCGAAAGGATATGGCAGGAGGAGCCGCAGAATTTTGCCCCCGATCAGGGAGAACCTATGCGTAAGGTCTACGAGCGGGCAAAGATGGCTATCCACAAGGTTGCAGAGGATCCCGAAAACGAAGGAAAAACGGTGCTTATAGCCTCCCACGGAGCGTTTATCAAATGTCTTATGTGCTATCTCGTTTTTGGTGACGTTGAGCGGCTTATCGAGATGCCCTGGGCCAATAATACCGCCGTCGCTTATATCGAATACGAAAAGGGAAAATTCGAGGTAAAATACTATAACGACGACTCCCATATTCCTTCCGATTTTTCCACCGACGTTGAAAAGCTTTGGGAAAGCGAGGAATAAAGAATGATAATTATGTCGGTCGATCTCGGCAAGGCAAGAACGGGTATCGCAGTCAGCGACAAGGGCGAAGGCTTCGCCTTTCCAAACTGCGTTATAACCGAATATAACGAGGAAAAATTAGTAATGAAGGTTGCCGAAAAGGCAAAAGAGCTTGGAGCAGAGCTTATCGTAGCGGGGCTTCCGAAAAATATGGACGGAAGCGAAGGCTTCAGAGCCGAGGAATGTCGCGCCGCCGCCAAAAAAATCGCCGAGGCTTCGGGGATAGAGGTTGTTATGTGGGACGAGCGCTGTACCACCGTTTCAGCCCATACCGTTCTTAATATGAACGATACCCGCGGCAAAAAGCGCAAGCAGACTGTCGATGCCGTTGCGGCGGTTATGATCTTAGAAGATTTTCTCACCTTCCGTAAAAATCAGAAAAAATAAATTTACCCCTTTTGTGTTATGATACAATAGATAGGTAACAGTAAAAATAGAAAAAACAACTCAAATGTGTTAAGATGAAAGTAACCACACTAAACATCGGCACAAAGGAGTTG
>SFWF01000019.1 GCA_004560045.1 bacterium
TGTCGTGTTGTACTGTCCTTAACTGTACGACTCTTACCCGTTCGGGGACTTTCTTATACCTTCTTTTTGGTTTACCTCTTATATTTCGCTCCGTATTCCTGCGGCGTTACTCCGAAATGCTTTTTAAAGCACCTTGTAAAATACGCTGCGTCCGAAAAGGCGCAGGCGGCGGCCACGTCCGAAACGCACATACTGCCTTTTTTTATAAGCTTCTTCGCCTTTTCAAGCCTTAGTATTCTTATATATACCGTCGGGGTAAGCCCCGTTATCTTTTTAAAGCGTCTGCAAAAATAGGTCTCGTCGTATCCGAATTTTCGGCTTAGCGTAGAGGTGGAAATATCCTCGCAAAAGTTCTCGTTTATAAAATCAAAAACCTCTTTAAAGCGTCCGCTTTCGGTAAAGGCCATACCCTTCTCCGAAATACAGCTTTTAAAAAGCAGGCCGATAAGTCGGTATATTTCACCAACCGTCATAATATCCGCGGTAGGATCTCCGCTTTCGTAAAGTCTTATTATCTCGCTGAGGGAAGCGATAATATCCCCGTCCTTTGTAAAATTCACGAAGGATATCCGCTGACTTTGCAGGGGAGAGAGGAAACGCTCGCTTGTACCCGTAGCGTTAAAGAATTTGCTTACGTCAAACATCACCGCATCATAGCCGACTCCGTCTTTGCCCACAAAACCCGAATGGGGCAGGCAGGGAGGAAAAATCGCTACCTCTCCGACCGAAATTTCCTTTTCCGTACCTCCGCAGTTTACCGTAAGGCTTCCCGAATATATAAGCAGAAGCTCCATTCGGTCGTGCCAATGCATAGTAAATCCATAGCGTTCGGGTCCTATGAATGGATTATGTATTATCTTTACGGCGCTGTCGCCGTAAAGCACGGGAGTAAGCTCTTTTTGGTAGTCGAGTTTCATAAAAAGTCAGAATTGTCCTTTTCAAAGTCTAAATTATTATTCTGCCACTATATAATATATGCTACCATAAAACTGCAAACATTTCAATATAAATGAGTCTTTTATGAAGGTCGTTTTTTTACATCTGAATATTATTCCCCAAAATTAAGAAATAAAACTTGACAAGCGGATATTTGTTATAGTATAATGCATCATGTAGGTTTATCCTCTGCAAAAATGCAAAGGGAGGGAATTAGAATGAGTCAGGTTCGACTTAAAGAGAACGAATCGCTTGATAACGCGCTTAGACGTTTTAAGAGACAAACGGCAAAAGACGGAGTTATTCAGGAAGTCCGTAAGAGAGAGCACTACGAGAAGCCCTCTGTAAAGCGCAAGAAGAAGTCTGAAGCGGCACGCAAACGCAAGTACCGCTAAAAGCGATATTACTCAAAAGCTAAAGCGGTTGCAGTGCAGCCGCTTTTTCTGTTTTAAATTTTTGGAGGAAAAATGCTAAAGCCTCATCATATACTAAACTGTATAACCGATATAACGGTCGGTTTTTTAAAAGAGAATAGTATAACCGCTCTGCTTTTAGACGTCGATAATACCATGTCGGTGGCTCACGGGAATAAGACCCTGAGAGAGGGCCTGTCCGAGTGGCTTTCCGATATGAGGAAAAACGGAATATCTCTTGTTATTCTATCGAATGCTAAAAAGGAGAGAGCGAAGCGCTTTGCCGATAGCGTGGGTCTGCCCGTGGTAGGCCTTGCCGCGAAGCCGTTGCCCTTCGGTTACCTTAAGGCGGCGAAGCTGTGCGGCGCTAAGCGTAAAAACGTCGCTATGGTGGGCGATCAGATATTTACCGACGTTATGGGTGGCCGTCTTGCGGGGGTCAAAACCATTCTCGTAACCGACATAACCCCCGAGGATAAGCTTAATTTTAAAATTAAGCGGAATTTAGAAAAGAAACTACTTAAGAGGTGGAAAAAATGAGTGCACGCTTCGGCCCCGCGGGAAACAGCGAAAGCTTTACCAAAATGGGATACAAATCGAGCCTGGACGTCCCCGAATATATCGAAAAAATGGGGCTCGACGCTTTTGAATATCAGTGCGGAAGAGGGGTAAACATCGGCTTCGATAAGGCCGAAAGGTTAGGACTTCTCGCAAAGGAAAAGGATATAGCCCTGTCCCTTCACGCTCCTTATTATATATCTATGTCCTCGGTTGAGGAGGAAAAGCGAATAAAATCGGTCGACTATATTCTTCAGTCGGCCCGTGCCGTAAAGGCTATGGGCGGCGAGAGGATAGTCGTTCATACCGGCTCCTGCGGAAAAATCTCCCGCGAGGAGGCGCTGAGCCTTGCTACCGATACGATGAAGCTTGCAATATCGGCCCTTGATGCGGAAGGCCTTTCGAATATTCGTATCTGCCCCGAAACTATGGGTAAGGTCAATCAGCTCGGTACCCTTTTCGAGGTTTTGGAGCTTTGTAAGCTTGACGAGCGACTTATTCCCTGCATCGACTTCGGTCACTTAAACGCAAGAGACAGGGGAATACTGAAAACCGCCGCCGATTTCGAAAAAATATTCGACGATATCGAAAACGCGATAGGCAATTCCCGACTAAAGGAGTTTCATTCGCATTTTTCTAAGATAGAGTATTCGACGGGCGGAGAGGTGCGTCATCTTACCTTTGAGGATACCGTCTACGGCCCCGATTTCGAGCCCGTAGCCGAGCTTATTTATAAAAAACAATGCTCCCCGACCATTATCTGCGAATCCGCAGGTACTCAGGCCGAGGACGCTAAGGCAATAAAAGACTATTATTGGAGACTTATGAAATGAAAAAAATACTCGTTTTAAACGGACCTAATCTTAATATGCTCGGCATCCGTGAGCCGGGTGTCTACGGAAGCGATACCTTAGCTTCAATAAATGCCGAAATTGCGGACTATGCCAAAACCCAAAATATCGAATGTGATTTTTATCAGTCTAACTGTGAGGGAGAGCTGGTATCTAAAATTCACAGTCTTATGACCGACTACGACGGCTGCGTTTTTAACGCCGGCGCCTATACTCACTACAGCTATGCCATAAGAGACGCTATCTCTTCGGTAAATAAGCCTGTGATCGAGATTCATATGTCCAACGTTCACGCCCGTGAGGAATTCCGTCATACCTCGGTCATATCGGCCGTATGTAAGGGAACCATAGCAGGCTTCGGTAAAAAGAGCTATATGTTAGGCGTGGAGGCTCTGAGCGATATTATATGAAACCTCTGCGCTATATAACCGATAAGACCGCCGTCCTTATCTTCACCCCCGTAAACCGAAGATATTTAAGCGGCTTTGCTTCAAGCCTCGGCTATCTGCTTATGACCAAAAACGGCAATAAGCTTTTTGTCGACGGACGGTATTTCGAGGCCGCGACCAAAAGTGCGGTAAATACCGAGGTAGTCTGCTTCACCTCGATCATTGCCGAGCTTTCGGAGGAGCTTAAAAAACAGGGGATAGAAAAGCTTCTTATCGAAACCGAAAACGATATTGCTTTTTATAACCTGCTTAAATCGCGACTTGCCGTTAAGGTCGCCCCGAGTCAGTCCCTTTCCGACCGACTTATTACCCTTCGTTCGGTTAAAAGAAAGGACGAGGTAGAAAGCATCGTCGCCGCTCAGAGAATCGCCGAAAAGGCCTTCCTCGATATTTTAAATTTCATAAAGGTCGGAGTTACCGAGAAGGAGATCGCAGCCCTCCTTGAATATAAAATGAAGAGCTACGGTGCCGAGGGTCTTGCCTTCGATACTATTGCGGTCTCGGGTAAAAATTCATCCCTGCCCCACGGTGTTCCCACCGATAAAAGGGTAGAAGCAGGCGATTTTATAACCATGGACTTCGGAGCCACGGTAAACGGCTACTGTTCTGATATGACCCGTACCGTTGCGGTGGGCTTTGCTACCGATAAAATGCGGGAGGTCTACGAAACGGTTCTTGCGGCACAGGAAGAGGTTATAAAAACCGTAAAGGCGGGAATAATCTGTAGGGATGCGGATGCCGCCGCCAGAGATATAATAAAAAGCGCAGGCTACGGCGAATATTTTAACCATTCTACGGGTCACGGTGTGGGCCTCGAAATTCACGAAATGCCGAGACTCGGTCAAAATACCGACAAGCCGACCCTTCGTGCAGGGCAGGTCGTTACCGACGAACCGGGCATATATCTTCCCGAAAAATTCGGTGTCAGAATAGAAGATATGCTTTTAATCGAAAAGAATGGATGTAAAAACTTGACAAATTCGCCGAAAGACCTTATAATTCTATAGAAGAGGTCTGCGTTATCGTAGGCCGGTTATTTAAAGTTCTATTTTTGGAGGAAAATAAACATGGTATCAGCAGGAGATTTCAGAAACGGCGTAACTTTCGAAATGGACGGAAACGTTTATCAGATAATCGAATTTCAGCACGTTAAGCCCGGTAAGGGAGCTGCATTCGTTCGCGCTAAGATCAGAAACGTTATTCAGGGAAGCGTAACCGAGCGCACCTTCAACCCCAACGACAAATATCCTACCGCTTTTGTTGAAAGAAAAGATATGGAATATTCTTATAACGACGACGGACTTTACTATTTTATGGATCCCGAATCCTACGAGATGGTTCCCGTCGGAAAAGACGAGCTTGGCGATGCCTTCAAGTTTGTTAAGGAGAATATGACCTGCAAGATTCTTTCTTACAAAGGAAAGGTATTCGGCGTAGAGCCTCCCACATTCGTTGAGCTCGCCGTTACTCAGACCGACCCCGGCTTCGCAGGTAACACCGCCACCAACGCAACCAAGCCCGCTACCGTTGAAACCGGCGCAGAGATCCGCGTACCCCTCTTTATCAACGAGGGCGACATGATCCGTATCGACACCCGCACCGGCGAATATATGGAGCGCGCATAAGCATTATTTTATAAGGAGAACAGAACACTTATGACCATTGCTGAAAAAATTTCCTACATCAAAGGCCTTGCTGAAGGACTTGCTCTCGACACCGAGACCAAAGAAGGAAAGGTTCTCACCGCTATCATCGACCTTCTCGACGATATGGTAGACGAGATCGACGCTATCGACGAGGCTTGCGCAGAGCTCGGAGAGCAGCTTGACGCCGTAGACGAAGACCTTTCGGCCATTGAAGACGACTTCTATGCCGACGAAGAGGATTACGACGAGGAAGCAGACGACGAGTATTACGACGATGACGACGTATATGAGGTCGAGTGTCCTAACTGCAACGATATAATCTATCTCGACGAGTCTATGCTCGAGGACGAAGAAATGGTTTGCCCCAACTGCGGAACCCGTCTCGAATTCGAGTTCGAGTGTGATGAAGACTGCGACTGCGACAAATAATTCTTTAAAAAATCAAAACTACTGCTGCACCCTGTGCAGCAGTTTTTTATAAGGAACATTGTATGAAAAAGTATAATTTCTGGTCCCTGCTTTTATTTATTCCCTTTGGCCTCGGACTCTACATTGCTCTTAACGAATGTATAATCGGATTCGAAAGGGGAGCGTTCGACCTGCTTAGAAACCTTGCCCCCGCTATGGATATCCCCTTCAGAGGAATAACCGAGCTTGGAAGCACCGTAGGTGTTATAATAATTACCCTGCTTATCTTCGTGATAACCGCAATAACCCGAAAATATTTCTTTACCGTCGGTCTGCCCGTTGCGATCACGGTCATAATTTCCCCAATAGTGAACAGAATCATTAAAAACCTTTTAGACCGTCCCCGTCCCGAATTTAAGGTTCTGTTTGCCGACGAATCGAGCTTCCCAAGCGGCCATGCACAGAATAATATGGCCCTTTATATCGGTCTGCTTCTTTGCCTGCTGCTTGTAGTTACCGCTCCGAAATGGCGTCTCATATTTAAAATAGCCTTTATTACTCTGCCTCTGCTTATCGGAATTACCCGTATCTATTTCGGCGTTCACTATATCTCCGACGTTATCGCAGGCTGGAGTATGGGCGCATTCCTTGCAATACTTATAAACTATGTCTATTTCAAGATTTACAATAACATAAAGGATAAAAGAAATGCAAAAGCTTGATTTTTCTCTTGAATACAAAAAGATAGAAACAAAAAACGACGGACTTCCGGCAGTTATTGTTGCGGCAGGAAGCTCGACCCGTATGAAAGGCACCGATAAACGCTTCGTGCCCCTTGTGGGCGTGCCCATCCTTGCCCGTACCATGGCGGCTTTTCAGAACTGTTCTGCCATTTCGGAAATTGCCGTAGTTACAAGTGAAGATAAGATTGCCGATGTTAAAAGGCTTGCTGCGGCCTACGCCATCGATAAGCTAAGCTTCGTGGCGGTAGGAGGCGGCAGTCGCGAGGAATCGGTTAAAAACGGCCTGCTTCTTTTTAAGGACAAATACGAAAAGGCACTCGTTCACGACGGTGCAAGACCCCTTGTACCAACCGAGGTCATCGAAAGGGTGGCCGAAGCCCTCGGCGAGTTTAACAGCGTTTCTTGTGCGGTACCTCTTAAGGATACTATAAAAAGAGTTGATAAAAACGGAATATCCGTCGAAACCCCAATAAGATCAGAATATGTTGCGGCGCAGACTCCGCAGGGGGTAAATATTTCTATGTTCCTTTCTTCTGCCGAGGATTTAGATCTTTCACAGTTTACCGACGACACTGCAATCTTAGAGCGTTTAGGTGAAAAGACCAAGATCGTCGAAGGCGATTACCGCAATATAAAAATAACCAACCCCGAGGATATCGATTTGGCCACAAAGCTTATAGAAAAGGAGCTCTGATAATGCGAATAGGACACGGATACGACGTTCACCGCTTTGCCGATGACCGTCTGCTTTATATCGGCGGAGTAGAAATTCCCCATACCAAGGGACTTTTAGGCCATTCGGATGCCGACGTATTGCTTCACGCCGTCTGTGATGCCCTCCTTGGTGCCGCCGCCCTTGGCGATATCGGAAAGCACTTTCCCGACAGCGACCCCGCCTATAAGGGTATCGACAGTAGGCTGCTCCTTGAAAAAACGGTTGAAAAAATAACCGAAAAAGGCTTTGCGGTCTCCAATATCGACGCTACCGTTATTGCGCAGGTACCGAGGCTTGCTCCTTATATCGAGGATATGAAAAACCGTATAGCTTCTTTGTGCAACATACCGAGCGATCGGGTAAACGTCAAGGCTACGACAGAAGAAAGGTTGGGCTTTACGGGTCGTGAAGAGGGTATTGCCGCCCATGCGGTATGCCTGCTGGAGGAAAAGTAGTATGCCCCTTATAAGAATGGACAAGTTTTTGTCCCTATCCCAGGGTATTTCCCGAAGCGAAGCGAAAATTCTGCTTAAAAACGGGAATATTACCGTTGACGGCAAAAGAGTATTAAAGGGTGACTTCAAGTTTGACGAAGCGGCCGAGGTCAAAAACGGCAATACGGTACTGACCTATAAAAAGCATATCTATCTGCTTATGAATAAGCCCGAGGGAATACTCTCTGCCGCTACCGACAAAAGGGTCAAAACGGTTATAGATATTATTCCCGAAAGGTTCAGACGCGACGGCCTTTTTCCCGTAGGAAGACTCGATAAAAATACGACGGGACTTCTTATCATTACCGACGACGGCGATTTCGGTCATAGGGTAACCTCCCCGAAAACCGAAACCGAAAAATGCTACTACGCCGAGCTCGACGGCGAGATCAAAGAGGAGTATATAAAGGCTTTTGCCGAGGGTATGACCTTAGTCAGCGGCGAGGTCTGTAAGCCCGCCATACTCCGTCCCGCCGGAAAATGCTCGGCCCGGGTTATCGTAACCGAAGGTAAATATCACCAGATCAAGCGAATGTTCGGTGTAGTGGGGCTTGGCGTAAATAAACTTCACCGCGTAAGCATAGGAAAACTGAGCCTGCCCGAAAGCTTAGCGCCGGGCGAGGTGATCGAGATAGGGGAACGCGAAAAAGCCCTTATTTTCTACAGAAACGATATTTTACTGTAATTGTTGTGCATTTTTAACAATGAGTTGAATAGATATTTGTTAATTAAAAATATAGTAATTTTCGCAAGCATTTGTTATAATATTAATGTGTTAGCGGGACTGCGTCCTGTTATAAATTATTAGGAGGCAAAATAATGGCAAGTTTATCACTGCGTCACGTTTACAAAAAATACCCCGGCGGTGTTGTGGCAGTATCTGATTTCAACCTCGAAATCAAAGACAAAGAGTTTATAATCCTCGTTGGTCCTTCCGGATGCGGTAAGTCTACCACTCTTCGAATGGTAGCCGGTCTTGAAGAGATCTCCGACGGTGAGATCCTTATCGGCGATCGCGTTGTTAACGACGTTGCTCCTAAGGACCGTGATATCGCAATGGTTTTCCAGAACTATGCGCTTTATCCTCATATGACGGTTTTCGACAATATGGCTTTCGGCCTTAAGCTCCGCAAGACTCCGAAGGATGAGATCAAGCGTCGCGTTGAAGAAGCCGCAAGAATCCTCGACATTTCTCACCTCTTAGAGAGAAAGCCTAAGGCTCTTTCCGGTGGTCAGCGTCAGCGTGTTGCCCTCGGTCGTGCAATCGTTCGTGAGCCTAAGGTATTCCTTCTTGACGAACCTCTTTCCAACCTCGATGCTAAGCTTCGTGCACAGATGCGTACCGAGATCTCTAAGCTTCACTTAAAGCTCGGAACTACCTTCATCTACGTTACCCACGACCAGACCGAAGCTATGACCATGGGTACTCGTATCGTTGTTATGAAGGACGGTCTCATTCAGCAGGTCGATACTCCTCAGAACCTCTACCTCTATCCCGGCAACCTCTTCGTTGCAGGCTTCATCGGATCTCCTCAGATGAACTTCATCGACTCCAAGCTTCTTAAGGAAGGCGACGATTTCTTCGTAGAGTTCGGTACCGAGGACACCAAGACCCGCGCAGGTGTTAAGTATAAGATCAAGCTTCCCGCTTCCAAGAATAAGGACAACGTTCTCGAAGAGTACGTTGGCAAGGAGCTTATTATGGGTATCCGTCCCGAGGACGTTCATAACGAAGAAGAGCTTATCGCTCAGTTCCCCGACGGAATCGTTGAGGCAAACGTTGAAGTTACCGAGCTTATGGGTGCTGAAACCTACCTCTATATGAACTGCGAGGAGCAGTCCATCAACGCTCGCGTTAGCCCCACCAATACCGCAAGACCCGGTGACAGAATTCAAATCACTCTCGAGCCCGAGAAGATTCACCTCTTTGATAAGGAAACTGAGAAGACCATCACCAACTAATAGCCGTTATTTAAGCGCAGAACGTAAGTTAAAAAGGACCTTGTTTCGCAAGGTCCTTTTATTTTAACTTACTAAGCCTTTTTTTGGCGCTCGAAGTACCTTTATAATTCGAAAAACATTATGCGCTCATCGGAATATTATTACTATTCCTCAAACATATCGTAAGCGCCCAAAATCGTCTTACCGATCTCGTATATAAGTGCTTCGGCCTTAATTTTAAGATCGATGGGCGGATCCTGAAGCAGGCTCGACTCCTCGAATTTTCTTCTCCTCGTTCCCGGAACCATTATGCTACAGGCCTCGAAGGTGAAATAGCCTTTATAGTCAATATCCTTAAGACCCTTTATGACCGAGTCCCAATTGGTCGTTCCGAAGAATGGGGCAAGATGATAATCGTCGTCTCCTAAATTATCCTGAACGTGAATTGCCTTTACATGCTTTCCGAGAATTGCCAGCTCCTCGTGCTGCGGCATATCCTGAAGGTTTGCGTGGCCTATATCGAAGCAAGCATGAAAGAGGGGATGATCAACGTAATCTATAAGCGCCAAAAGATCGGTGGCATTGTCTATCCAAAATGTTTCGGGCGACCACATTTTATTAAAGTTTTCGGTAAGTATATTTACGCCAAATTCTTCGGCATATTTTAAAATATCAAGATAAAATTCGCGGTTTTTCTCGAAGGTCTCCTCCTTTGAAAGACCGCTGTCGTAGCCCGAATGAACAACGATGTTTTCTATCCCTAAATCGGCGCAGGCCTTAACGCAAAGCTTGGTGCCCTCGATAAATGCAGGAAGCTCATCATTCTTTACTAAGGGCCTTCCCATGGGAGAGTGGGCCTGAACGTATTTTACAGAGCTTTTTTCGATGTATTTTTTAAGCTTTTTTAGCCATCCGTCGTAGTCGTTCGAGAAAAAACCGACTTTCTGCGCAAAATCTTCTCCGAAGCCGTAATCTATATACTTAAATCCGGCTTTTTTTATGTATCTTGATGCCTTTAAAGCGTCGCTCGTGTAACGGGAAAAATCGCTGGTGGTTGTTGCAATTTTCATAATTTTTCCTCCATATCTGTTCTTATTTTAATATTACCACAACGTGAAAATTTTTCAATAGCGTTTTTCGGTATCGACGGAAAATTTTTCTCGTTAACAAATTGTAACTTTTTTTCGTTTCCCCCTTGCAAAATTTTCGGTTATATTGTACAATATATGTGTATAGTTTTGCGCAAATTTAATAGACCTTAAAAGAAGGGACGAATAAATAAATGGCAAATCGTTTGTTTCAGAGTGTAATTCATCAGATGAAGGATGCTATCGACCGAACTATTGGTATTATCGACGATAGCGGAGTCGTCGTAGCCTGCAGTGAGCTCGGTAAAATCGGCGAAACCGCCAATATCGATTTTATGAGCGCGTCGGCCTCCGAAACCTTCTCCTTCGGCGGCACCACCTACAGAGCTATCGGCTCTGCACAGGCAGGGGAGTATTACGCTTTCGTAAACGGCGTCGACCCCATGGCCGAAAAGTATTGCGCCGTTTTAGCGATCGCTTTCACCAACATCAAGTATTACTACGATGAGAAATACGACCGCTCAAACTTTATTAAAAACGTAATTCTCGACAATATTCTTCCCGGAGATATTTATCTTAAATCCCGCGAGCTTCATTTTAATACCGACGTTTCCCGTACCGTCCTCCTTATCCGCGCAACCGAAGCCTCCGATATCGTAATTTACGACGTTGTTCAGAATCTCTTCCCCGACAAAACCAAGGATTTTGTTATCAGTATAAACGAAAACGATATTGCCCTCGTTAAGGAGACGGGCAAGGATATCGACTCCCGCGATATCGAAAAGCTGGCCCTCTCTATTGCCGATACCCTTTCGGGCGAATTCTATACCACCGTTTCCATCGGAATCGGCTCCTCTGTCGATAACATAAAGGACCTTGCCAAATCCTTCAAGGAGGCACAGGCTTCTTTAGAGGTCGGAAAGGTATTCGATACCGACAAGACCATCGTCAGCTACAGCAACCTCGGTATCGCTCGCCTTATTTATCAGCTCCCCACTACCCTCTGTGAGACCTTCCTCAGAGAGATTTTCAAGCGCGGCTCTATACAGAGTCTCGATCAAGAGACCCTCTTTACCATTCAGAAATTCTTCGAGAACAATCTTAACGTTTCCGAGACCTCCCGTAAGCTTTTCGTTCATAGAAACACCCTCGTTTACCGTCTCGAAAAAATTAAGCGTATAACCGGACTCGACCTTCGCGAATTCGATCACGCCATAGTTTTCAAGATTGCTCTTATGGTAAATAAATATCTTCAGGCCAACCCCGTAAAATATTAGAAAGGATGACCTAAAATTAACACCACAGACAGCGGCGCACAGCGCCCAATAATCGAGTTTAAGGGAGTTTCCAAAACCTATAAAACGGGAACTCACGCCTTAAACGATGTAAATATCCGTATAAATCCGGGTGAGTTTGTTTTCGTGGTCGGCGCTTCGGGTGCGGGAAAAAGTACCTTTATGAAGCTTATCGTCCGCGAAGAAAAGGCAAACGCAGGAAGCCTCTGGGTAAACGGCTTCAACCTGATGAAAATAAAGAATAAGCAGGTACCCCTTCTTCGCCGTACCATGGGAATCGTGTTTCAGGATTTCCGACTTATTCCTACTATGTCGGTCTTCGAGAACGTCGCCTTTGCCATGCACGTAGTAGGCGCCGACCGCCGAAAGATCCGCCGTGACGTTTCGGCCGTGCTCAGTATGGTCGGTCTCGGAAATAAGGCCCGTTCAATGCCGGGTCAGCTTTCGGGCGGCGAGCAGCAGCGCGTAGGCCTTGCCAGAGCACTGGTTAACCGTCCAAGCCTTATTATTGCCGACGAGCCTACGGGAAACGTCGACCCCAACCTTTCCTACGACATCGTCGCGAAGCTTACCGAAATAAATAAGCAGGGCACTACTATCCTTATGGTTACTCACGACCATAACCTCGTCCGCGATTTTCAGCATCGCGTAATTATGCTTGAGGAAGGACGAATAGTAGCCGATAACGCCGCAGGGGGTGGAAATATATGAAGCTGAGAAGTATTTCCTACCTTTCAAAGGAAGGCGTAAAAAATATGTGGTCAAACCGCCTTATGACCATTGCGTCGATAGGTGTGCTTGTGGCCTGTATGGTGCTTATCGGACTTGCTGTTCTTATTTCTCTTAACGTTAACAAGGCTCTCGACGGCCTCGAGCAGCAAAACGTTATAAGGGTCTACTTTCACGATAAAACCTCGGTTATTTACGGAAACGCTTCCGAAAAATACGACCCCGAGGACTTTAAAGATACCTCTTCAGACGACCCCTCTTCAAAAGAAACCTCGTCGGAAACCGAGGACGGAGATACTACCTCCTCCGATGCGACCGCGTCGGCTACCGAGGAAGAGCTTATCGACCCCGACGATATTCCCGAAGACGCCTATATTATTCATAACGACGAAGAAGCAAGGGCGCTTTGTGATAAGCTTGCTAAGATTGAAAACGTCCTTAAGGTAGAATACATTTCGGCCGAGGACGCCCTTAAGGATATCAAAGAAAACGGTCAGATACCCGATAACGCCGTGGAGCATTTCGGCTTCGACGACGAGTACGGAAACCCGCTTTCCTGCGGTGCCCGTATAACCCTTTCGGATATGTCCCTTTTCGACGAAACCTTAGAGAAGATCGAGAAGACCAAGGGGGTCGACGCCGTTCAGTCGCAGTCTGAGCTGGCCGAGAAGATAACCGCTATCGAGGAAGGAATCGGTATCGCGGGCATTTGGATCATTGCGATACTCCTTATAATCTCTCTTGTCATCGTCTCTAATACCATCCGCGTCACTATGTACAGCCGCAAGCTGGAGATAAGCATTATGAAGGCTGTCGGCGCGACCAATTCCTTTATACGTCTGCCCTTCGTAATAGAGGGCGTTATGATCGGCCTCGTTTCGGCCGTTATCTCAATGGGCATACTGTACTTCTGCTATCGCGTCGCTATGGAGGCGATAAGCGGAGCCCTCGGTATGGCCGATACCATCGCTTTCATAACCGTAGCACCGCAGATATTCGGAATATTCGCCGCTATCGGCGTCCTTTCGGGTATCGTGGGAAGCGCGATCATGATAAGAAAGTATCTCAAAAAAGAGGGAAGCGAATTTACGGCTATTTAGTCATTGCGGAAATAAAAACCGGAGGATAAACTTTTGAAATTTAAAAAACTTATAACCCTTCTTCTTTGCGGAGTTATGTTTACCGCCTGTTTCGGTGTGGCGCCCCACGTTTCGGCCCTTACTGTATCTCAGGTTCAGCAGGAGATCAACAAGCTGCAGCAGGCCTCCGACAAGCTTGAAAAAGAAATTGCAAGTCTTAAAAAGGACAAGGCAAATCAGAACGCTTTAAAGGCCAAGCTCGACGCTCAGATCTACAATATTCAGCAGCAGATCGCCCTTTGTAACGGCAAAATAGAGGAGACCAACGCTCTTATTGCCGAAAACGAAAAGGAGATCGCCGCCAAGAAAAAAGAAATGGAAAAGGTCGTCTTCGAATATAAGCAGCGTATACGCGCTATTTATATGGGAAGCAGTGCGGGCAACGGTGTAGAGGTGCTTCTCGGCGCCGAAACCTTCTCCGACTTTATATCCCTTTCTCAGGCCTCGCTCAATATTTCCAGAAGAGATAAGCGTATGCTCGACGACATTACCGAAATGATCGCCGTAATCGAAGAGAAGACCGCCGAAAATAAGGCCCTTATCGAGGAGCAAAAGTCTATCAAGGCGACTCTTGCCGAAAAGCAGAAGAAGCTTGATAAGCAGGTTACCGAAATTAACGGCGTTATCGCAAGCCTTAATTCCGACATTTCTGAAAACAACTCTCAGGTCAACAAGTATCAGCAGGATATTAAAGAATGGAACAAGGTCAAGGAAGAGCTGAGCCGTGTCGACGACCCTGTCGATACCTCGCCCTTCGACGGAATCTTTACCTGGCCCGTTCCGGGATACACGAACCGCACCTCCGAATACGGAAGTCGCTGGAATGCTCATCACGCGGGTATCGACATTGCGCAGGCCGGAATAGCCAACGCTAAGGTCGTTGCCATTGCCTCGGGTACCGTAAAGGTATGGTGCAACAGCTGTACTCACAACTACGGCAAATGGAACGGAAGCTCTATTTGGAGCTGCGGCTGCGGCGGCGGCTACGGAAACTACCTTTCTGTAGATCACGGCTACTATAACGGAGTTCATTACCGTTCTGTATACGCACATTTAAGCAGTATCACCGTCTCCACCGGTCAGAAGGTCGGCAAGGGACAGCAGGTCGGCAAGGTCGGTACCACGGGTCATTCCTCGGGCTACCATCTGCATTTTGAGATCCGTAAAAACGGTACTGCCGTCAATCCTATGAATTATTATTAAATCTTAAAACAAGGGGCATTTCTTAATTGCCCCTTGTTGCCCTATTGTAATATAGCAGTTTTTAAGGAGAATTATGGAAGAGCAAGAGGCAATACGGGAAGAAATACCCGAGAAAAAGCCTAAAAATGGAAAAAAGAAGCTTATTTTTACCGTGGTTTTAACCGCTGTTATTACTGCTTTTATAACCTTTTCCTTCTGTAAGTCTTATTTCTATATCGAACCGACGGTAAATACCAAGCTTACCGAGCTTCGTAATATCGTCGACCGCTACTACTACGGCGAGCCCGACCCCGAAATGATAGAAAAAGCTATGCTTGAAGGCTATGTCTACGGCCTCGGCGATAAATATTCCTATTATTTCGATATTTCCGATTCGGATAAGCGCTCCGAGGACCTTAAGGGAATCACTACGGGAATCGGACTAATCGTCGTTCAGCACCCCGAAACCAAGAATATCTACGTTAAAAACGTCTATGATAACGCCCCCGCAAACAAAGCAGGACTAAGGGTGGGCGATCAGATAGCCGCTGTCGATTCCAAGCTCGTTTCCGAGCTGGGCTATGCCGAAGCGGTAAACAGTATTTCCCGTGAGATTGGAAAAACCGTAGACCTGACGGTCATAAGAGGGGATAAGACCCTTAATATTACCGTAACCTATTCCGAGTTTGTGTCACAGACCGTTTTTTACCGCCTTTTGGAAAACGGCCTCGGCTACGTCGAAATAACCTCCTTTAACGGAGAGACCCCGTCGCAGTTTAAAAGCGCCGTAAACGACCTTGTTGAAAAAGGCGCTACCGCACTTATCTTCGACGTAAGAGGAAACGGCGGCGGTACTGTGGATTCGGTTACCGAAATGGTCGACTTCCTCTGCCCCGAGGGTACCGTTATGACTGCCAAATACGGCGACGGAACCGTCGAAACGGTGGCTACCTCCGACGCTTCGGAGATCGACCTGCCGATGGTAGTTTTAACCGACGAGGCAACTGCCTCTGCTGCCGAGCTTTTTACCGCCTCTATAAAGGAATTCGGTAAGGGGGTCTCGGTCGGCGCCAAAACCTACGGTAAGGGCGTTATGCAGGGAACCTACTACCTTTCCGACGGATCCTCCGTGGTAATAACCATCGCGGAATTCTTCGTTCATAACGACGTATCCTTTAACGAAAAGGGTATCGAGCCCGAGGTCTCCGTGACCCTCACCGAGGAGCAAAGAATATACAGATATATACGTCCCCTGACCGAGGACCCCGTCCTCATAGCCGCTATTGCGAAGCTTGGTGAAAGTGATGACTAAAAAGCTTGCTTTAAGAGTGATCTTCTGGGTAATTACCGTCGGCATAATGGTAATAGTTTTCTTGAACTCGGCTAAGGACGCGACGCAGTCGTCGGCAATCTCCACCGCCTTCACCGAGCAGCTTTTCTCGGTATTCGTCCCCGATTACGGCTCGATGGACGAGGCAAGCCAGCTTTCCCTCATAACCGAAATGCAGTTTTTTATCAGAAAATCGGCGCATTTTCTGTCCTACTTCGCTATGGGTCTGTTCTGCATACTTGCCTATAATACTTATGAGCTTAGCCTTAGAAACAAGTTCTTGTTTTCAGCAGCTACCTGCGTCGCCTTTGCGATTTCCGACGAAATTCATCAGCTTTTCGTGCCCGGCCGCTCGGGGGAGATAAGAGACGTGCTTATCGATACCGCGGGAATTTTACTTGCTACTCTTACCGTCGCCGCTATAATTTACCTTAACAAAAGAAGAAGGGAGAAAAAGAATGAAAAAGGACACTAATCAGGTCAACACCTCTCAGGATACCTATAAACGCATCGGCCTTATAGCCTTCGGCGTCCTTGCAGGCATACTTATGCTTTTCTTTTTCCTTTTTAAAATAAATTCTATTAAAAACGCCCTGCTGACCGTAGTTTCGGTGCTTCAGCCAATAATAATCGGATTTGTAATTGCCTACCTCGCGAATCCGGTAATGAAAATCTTCGACAAATACCTTAAAAAGTTTTTCGTCGGCGCTTTAAAGCTTAAAAAGGTCGGATATACCATATCCCGAATGGTATCTATAATCCTGTCGCTTATATTGTTTTTTGCGATTATCGCCGTACTCGTTTACCTTGTCGTGCCCGAGCTTTATTCGAGCGTTATGTCCCTTATTCAGACCCTGCCTGCTAAGATCGACGCCGCCACCGTCTGGGTAACGGACTTTTTCGATCAGCATCCGCAGATCTCCGAGTTTGCGACCTCCTTCCTCGACTACGAGAAGCAGTGGGTGCAGACCGACCTTCTCGGCTGGGCTACAGACTACGCGGGAACAATTGCTTCGGGAGTTATGAAGACTGCGAACTTTATTTTCGATCTCATTATCGGAATAGTCGTTGCGGTCTACCTTCTTTCAAGCAAAGAAACCTTCAAGGCGCAGTTTAAAAAGGTCTTCTACGCCATAATGGGCCCGAATGCGGCCGAAGGAACCATAACCGTCCTCAAAAAGAGCAACGAGGTCTTCGGCGGCTTTATAAGCGGAAAGCTTATCGACTCGCTTATTATCGGAATACTCTGCTTTATAGGGGTATCAATTCTCAATATGCCCTTTGCGATACTCGTTTCGGTGGTCATTGGAGTTACCAACGTGATCCCCGTTTTCGGTCCCTACATAGGCGCGATCCCGAGTATCCTTCTTATAACCCTTGTCGACCCTCTTAAGGGACTCTACTTTTTAATATTTGTTATCCTGCTTCAGACCTTGGACGGAAATATTTTAGGGCCCAAGATATTGGGCGACTCTACCGGTCTTTCTCCCTTCTGGGTGGTATTTGCCATCGTTCTCGGAGGCGGCCTTTTCGGTATCGTCGGAATGCTTATCGGCGTACCCCTTTTCGCCGTAATCTACTATCTTATCAACGAGGGCGTCCGTTACCGTCTCGGAAAGAAAAGGCTTCCCCTTGAAACCGAGAACTATGCCAAGAGCGGAAGAATAGATACTATCGAACCCGAAGAAGAGGAAACGGAAAATCCGCAAGAGGAGGATCAGGAAACCGTGCGCAAGAAAGAGCTTGTTGAAAAAATGAATACCCTTGTAGACAGTATGAACACGCTGCAGCATCAGCTTACTGCCTACCGCGAAGAAAATATGAAGCTTAAGGCCGAGCTCGCCGAGCTTCACCGCCTTTCCGAGGAAGCAAAGAAACCCGAGCAGGAGGCCGCCGTAAAAGAGCCTGAAAGCAACGGCTTTTCGGTAACCGAGCCCTTAGAGGAGGCCACCTTCGAGAATACCGTCCTTAAAGAGGAAAAGCCTATAGCCGTCGCCGTAAGCGAAAAGCAGACCATGGACACCGATAAAATAACCGAATACGCCGCTTTAGCCATCGGTTCTATAGTTAAGGAATCGGTAACCTATGTCGACCTTATTTCTTCCTCCTCTTCTCCCGATAAAAAGGAGCTTTTAAACCTTATAATGGGTAAGGGAGAGGTCGCAAAAAGCGAGATATTCAGTATTGCCGAGGGAGATGCTCCCGAGGCTACCAAGCGCGAGCTTATTGACACAAAACTAAATGAGACCGTCGACTACTTTAAAAGTGTTGCGGGACAAATTTAATTTGGGATAGGTAAAAATTATGGATAAAAAACGCGAAATTTCCGCCGAATATTTCTACAAATCCGCCGCCGCTATCGAAAGCCCCGAGGAGGCAATAAACTTCTTCCGCTTTCTCTGTACCGAGAAGGAGGTTCAGCTTATGGCTCAGCGTCTCTACGTTGCCAAGCTTCTTTCCGAAAACCGCGTCTATACCGACATCGTAGCCAAGACGGGAGCCAGCTCGGCAACCGTCAGCCGTGTAAAGCGCGCAATGGCAAGCGATAAGGAATACTTCGAGCACCTGCTCTCTAAGGTCGATGAGTAATTATAATAATTTTTCTCCCTTTTACGATATTTTGACCTACGACGTAAACTATGCTAAAAGGGCGAAATACCTTATGGATATTTTCAAAGAGAAGGATAAAACACCTTCTCTTTTGCTCGATTTCGCCTGCGGAACGGGAAACTTTTCGGTAGAGTTTTCCAAAATGGGAATCGATGTTATAGGCGTCGATATGTCGGAGGGTATGCTCTGTGAGGCAAGGGATAAAAACGAGGGCCTCGAAAAGCCCGTTTTATACCTTTGTCAGAAGGGGAGCGAGCTCGACCTTTACGGTACCGTCGACGGCGCCGTTTCCTGCCTCGATAGCCTTAGTCATATAACCGACTATACCGAATTTAAGGAGACCCTTAAGAAAATATCCCTTTTTTTAGAACCCGAAAGGCTCTTTGTTTTCGACCTTAATACCCCCTATAAGCATAGGGAGATTTTGGGCAACAGCTTTTATAAAACCAAGAAAAGGGGTGTCTCCTGCCTTTGGTCCAACCGCCTTAAGGAGGACGGCCTTACGGTAGAAATAACCCTTGATATAACCTATAAGACCGGACTCTTTAAAAAGGAGACCGTAACCGAAATAATAACCGAACGCGCCTATACCGACGGGGAAATATCCGCCGCCCTGAGTGAGGCAGGCTTTGCCCTCGAAGCGGTATACGGCGAAAATACCCTCCTTCCTCCGAAGGAGAATTCCGAGAGAAATATCTACGTCGCAAGAAAGGTAAAATAATGGGAAAGCTTATAAGATGTATAACCTCCGACGGTCAGGTAATGGCTACCGCCGTCGATACCACCGATATAGTAAACCGCGCTGAGCAGATTCACAGAACCTCGGCCGTTGTAACCGCCGCATTGGGCAGACTCCTTACCGCAGGCTCCATGATGGGCAATATGCTTAAAGGTAAAGACGACTCTGTAACCCTGAGGGTAAACGGCGACGGCCCTACCGGATCTCTTATCGTCGTTTCCGACTTTAACGGAGACGTCCGCGGCTACGTTCAGAACCCCGTTGTAGAGCTCCCCTTAAACGAAAAGGGTAAGCTCGATGTAGGCGGTGCCGTAGGTAAAAACGGACTTCTGTACGTCCTTAAGGATCTGGGCCTTAAAGAGCCCTTCTCGGGCTCGGTGCCACTCGTTTCGGGGGAGATCGCCGAGGATATAACCTCATACTACGCTATGAGCGAGCAGATCCCCACCGTTTGTGCCCTGGGCGTCCTCGTAAACCCCGACCTTAGCGTTAAGGCCGCAGGAGGATATATTATTCAGCTTCTTCCCGCCGCAAGCGACTCGACCATCGATAAGCTGGAGAAAAGCATTTCTGAGCTTCCTTCGGTAACCGCTATGCTTTCCGACTGTATGACCCCCGAGGATATCGTCCGCGCCGCCCTCAGCGGATTTGAGGTAGAGGTTCTTTATACTCAGGATATCGAATATAAATGTAACTGTAGTAAGGACCGCGTTGCAAAGGCCCTTATAAGCCTTGGCAGGGAAGAACTTGAGGCAATGGCTACCGAAAAAGAGGTCACCGAGGTTAGCTGTCATTTCTGCGATAAGGTGTATAAATTCAGCTCAAATGAGCTCAAAAAACTCCTTTAAAAATTTTTTTAAAAAATTAAAAATAAGTGTTGACAAATCAGGGATGCTGTGGTATTATAATATTCGCCGCTGGAAATCATAACGATATTGACGCGAGCATAATGGGGGTATAGCTCAGCTGGAAGAGCATCTGCCTTACAAGCAGAGGGTCACAGGTTCGAGCCCTGTTGTCCCCACCATTTGGCCTGGTAGTTCAGCTGGTTAGAACGCTAGCCTGTCACGCTAGAGGTCGTGGGTTCGAGCCCCATCCAGGTCGCCATTTTTTGCCTCTGTAGCTCAGTTGGTAGAGCAGAGGACTGAAAATCCTCGTGTCATTGGTTCGATTCCGATCGGAGGCACCATTTGCGGATTTAGCTCATCTGGTAGAGCGCCACCTTGCCAAGGTGGAGGTAGCGAGTTCGAGCCTCGTAATCCGCTCCAAAAGGACGCTTAAAACTCCTTTAAGCGTCCTTTATTCAACTGAATAAGGCACCATAGCCAAGAGGTAAGGCAGAGGTCTGCAAAACCTTTATGCCCCGGTTCAAATCCGGGTGGTGCCTCCAGAAAAAACTCCTTGAGATTTCTCAAGGAGTTTTTTCAACTAAATCCGTCCTAACGGACGGGATAAATCCATCTTCGATGGGTGAAATCGCTTCGCGGTGAAATCCGACTTTGTCGGGTTAGGAGACGGATTTAATTTCATCTGCGTAGCAGATTTCATCCAAGCTTTGCTTGGATTTCACCGTGCGTAGCACGATTTCACTTATACTTGCGGCTCCCCCAATTTTTTTATCCAATCCGAAGGATTGGTATGTAATCGCCGTTAGGCGTATGTAATCACGCGGAGCGTGTATGGCATCACCGTAGGTGCATTTCCTTCGGATT
>SFWF01000088.1 GCA_004560045.1 bacterium
TTCGGTAACGAAGAGGCTGCCGCCGATATTGCTATGGCTCTCGGAAAGCCGGTTCTTTTGTGGGCTCCTCTCGATGACGAGTACTACGTCGACGGTATGCGTCCTACAGATTCACAGTGTGGACTTTTCGGAGTTTCCCGTCAGATGCAGCGTTATCATATTCCTTTCTCACACCTGCCTTGCTGCAGGGTAGAGTCAGAGGAATTTGCCAAAGGCTTCGATTCTTTTGTAAGGGTAGCCTGCATGGTCAAAAACTTTAAGGGCATGCGCATAGGTCAGATCGGCTCACGTCCTACTCCGTTTTTCTCGGTTATCTCTAACGAGGGAGAACTTATGGAGAAATTCGGCATCCGTATTATTGCTCTAAATTTCGCAATGGTTGAGCAACGCTTTAATAATGCTAAAGAGCTTTATGCCGACGAGATCGCCGAATATGAACAGTATTTCCTTAATAACTATACTCTCGACGAGCTTACTCCCAAATACATAAATTCGATGGCGACCCTTGCCGCGACCTATAAGCATCTTTTTGAGGAGTTTAATCTCGATGTTATGTCGGCCGAATGTTGGACCGCAACTCCCGTTATGTTTGACGGACTTGCTCCCTGCGCCGTTTACGGACTTTTAAACGATCTCGGTTATATGGTTTCCTGCGAAAGCGATATTCACTGCGCAATTACAATGGCCCTTTTAAAATGTGCAACAATGGGTGAGGGTAAGCCCTTATTCGGTGAGTTTACCGTACGTCATCCCGAGAATAAGAATGCCGAGCTTCTTTGGCACTGCGGACCATTCCCGCTTTCTCAAAAGGCCGAAAGCGGTACGGACAGTAACGCCCGACTCGTTAATCAGCGTGAATGGTTCAGAGGTAAGGACGGAACCTATACCGTAGCCCGAATCGATCAGGAAAGCGGAAACTATATGGTTCTGCTCCTGCTTTGTACTACTACAGAAGGACCTCAGACCCACGGTACTTATATCTGGGGAGAGTTTTCCGACCTACAGGCCGTAGAGGACCGCCTTATCGACGGACCCTACATTCACCACTTTGTTGAGATAGAAGGGGACTACCGCAAAGAAATAGAAGAGTTTTGCAAGTATTTTCCCAATCTTAAAATTGATAAAACTATAAAAAAAGGAGATTAAAGAAATGCAGATCCAGATGAACGAATTTTTGTTTTCCATGATCCTTACTGAAATTGAGGATGCGGTAGGAGTAGAAAACTGTTCTACCCGTACCATCGATAAGGTTACCCATAGCGTTGACTATTATTGGCTTTCGCGTATGTGGGCTGACCGCGGATGCCGTATGCCTGAGGCAGATATCGTTGTTTGCCCCAAGGATGCAACCGAGGTTTCAAAGCTTCTTAAGATTGCTAACTACTATAAGCTCCCCGTAACCACCTGGGGCGCAGGCGGCGGAACTCAGGGCGGCGCCATTCCCGTATGCGGCGGTATCATTCTTGATACCAAGCGTATGAATCAGATCTATGAGGTCAATACCGAAGGTATGTATATCGAATGCGGAACCGGTGCTATATATAAGCATATTGAATGGGCTGCAAACGAGGTTGGAAAGGCAACAATGCACTATCCCTCTTCACTGACCTGCTCTACCGTAGGCGGCTTCCTTGCACATAGAGGAATCGGCGTTTGCTCCACCAAGTACGGAAAAATTGACGATATGGTTCTTCAGATGGAGGTAGTTCTTCCTAACGGCGATATCATCAATACCGCTTCCGCTCCCAAGCATGCCGCAGGTCCCGACCTTAATCAGATATTTATCGGCTCCGAAGGAACGCTCGGCGTAATTACCAAGGCACAGATACGTATTTTTGATCAGCCCGAAGAACGTCGCTTCCGCGGATTCCTTTTCCAGGATATGCACGGCGCCTTCCAGGCTTCCCGCGAGCTTTTACAGAAGTTTAAGCCTTCTGTTATGCGTCTTTACGACGAGGCTGAAACTTCTTCGCTTATCAAGAAGATCGTCGGCGTAGAGCGCAAGGGCGCCTTTATGAATATTGCTATCGAGGGCTGTAAGGAAATGGTTGAGGTTGAGGAGAAGATACTTCTTTCAACCTTCGCTAAGTACGGCGCAGAAGACCTTGGAAGCGAATACGGCGAAAAGTGGTGGAAGGAAAAGATCACCTTCTTCTATCCCGGTCATATGATGGATATTCCTCAGATGTTCGGTACGATGGACACTATCGCTCCTTATAACAAGATCGAGGAGATCTACTGGGCAATGAAGGAAGCGATCGAGACCAACTTCCCCCAGGCCAAGTTTATTGCTCACTTCTCACACTGGTACGAGTGGGGCGCAATGGTTTACGACCGCTTTATCGTTGAGGGCAAGGACGTTCCCGAGGATCCCGTTGAGGCTCTTCGCCTCCATCAGGCTATCTGGACCTGCGGTGTTCGTGCCGCCCTTGCACACGGCGGTGTTGTAAACGACCACCACGGCGTCGGTATCAAGCTCGGACGTCTTATGAAGGAACAGTACGGACCTGCAATGCAGGTGTTTGAAGGCCTTAAAAAGCAGTTAGACCCCAACGGAATTATGAATCCGTTCAAGCTCGGTCTTTAATTTTAAGAGGAGGTATTGTATAATGATAATGTCAGAAAAATGTAAGCAGCACGTTGATTCCTGCCGTTTCTGCTGGATGTGTCACCATATCTGCCCCGTAGGTAATGCTACAGGTCAGGAAAGAAATACCGCACGCGCACGTGCTCTCGGAATATCTCTTGTTAACCGCGAGGCTATCGACCTTAGCGAAATTATGGACAACATTTACGAGTGTTGCACCTGCGGAGCCTGTGTACACGACTGTGTTACGGGCTGGGACCCCGTTATGTTCACTAAGGAGACCCGTCTGCAGGCTGCTCTTGAGGATAAGCTTCCTCCCTACATAAACAAGCTTCTTGATAACTGTCTCGAGACCGGCAACGCTTACGGCGAAACCAAGCTTTGCGACCGTCTCAAGGCCGCTATCGATAATCATTCAGCTAAGACCGATACGCTTTTCTATATCGGTGTAGACGCGCGCTATATGGCCTGCGAGCAGGCGTTAAAGGCAATTAAGGTTATGGAAAAATCGGGTGCTGTGTTCACCGTATTAGCCGACGAGCCCGCATCGGGCGGACAGCTTGACTTCCTTATCGGCGCCGCAAACGAGACCCGCGATCAGATGGCGGCATGCGCTAAGGTTTTAGACGAATATAAGACCGTAGTGGTTTACGATCCTGCCGACTCAAAAACTATTAAACAGCTTTATAAAGAGTATGGCATCGAAACCGCCGCAAAGGTTATGACCTATACCGCTTATCTTGCAGATGCTGTTGAAAGCGGAAAGCTTTCTGCCGCTAAGTCGGAAAAGACCGTTTCTGTTCAGGATCCTTATCAGCTTGCTCGCGACCTTGAAGAGACGGAAGAGCTCAGAAAGATCGTTTCTGCTTTTGCAGAGGTTAAGGAGCTTCACCTTAACCGTGCTGAGACCGTTTGGGCAGGTAACGTTCTTATGGCCCAGTATATGCCCGAGATCATCGATCTTGTTGCTAAGCGCAGAATCTTCAACGCAACGAGCCTCGATATCAAAACTATCGTTACCGCCTGCGTAGGAGAATATATTGCTCTTAAGTCGGTTGCTCAGAGCGACGTCGAGATCCTTTCTCTCGAAGATCTTATTGTTGGATAAGGAGTATAAAAATGCTGGTTAATTTACAGAAGATCATCGGTATGGCAGAGGAAGGCAACTACTGCATACCTGCATTTAACGTTTATAATATCGAAACTGTTATGGGTGTTATTGCCGCCGCAGAGGAAGCAAAGGCTCCTGTAATCGTTCAGGTATATCCCCGTCTTCTTAACGAAGAGGTCGGTTACTATCTTTGTCCCGTAGTTATCGCCGCGGCTCAGAAGGCAAGCGTTCCCGTATGCTTCCATCTTGACCACGGCCCCTCCGAATGGGAGGTTACCCGTGCTCTTCGCTGGGGCGCTACCGGAATTATGCTCGACGGCTCGGTTCATCCTCTCGACGAGAATATTGCGGTAACTAAGCATATTGTCGAAACCTGTAAGGCTATCGGCGTTGGAGTAGAAGGGGAGATCGGTCACGTCGGAAGCGTAAACGACGACGCTATGGACGAGTTTACCGATCCTGCAGAGGCCGCAAAATTCGTTAAAGAAACGGGCGTGACCTGCCTTGCCGTTCTTATAGGTAACGCTCACGGTCACTATAAAAAGCCCCCGAAGCTCGATATTGAGCGCGTAAAGGCTATCCGTGAGGCTACCGGAGGAATTCCGCTTGTTCTTCACGGCGGCTCGGGTATTCCTGACGATCAGGTTAAGGCCGCTATTGCCGCAGGCGTTCGTAAAATGAATATCGGAACCGACGTTTGCTGCGCCTTTGCTGACGGAACCAAGGAAACTCTTGACGATCCTGCCCGCAGCATTGCGGTAGATATCTTTATGAAGAAGCCTATTGAAACTGTTAAGAAAATGGCTCTTGAAAAGATAAGGCTCGTAGGAGCCGACGGAAAGGCCGAATAATATGAGTAAAATAATCGGAATCGGTGCCTGCGTTATGGACACCCTTATAAGTCTGCCGACCTATCCTACTGAGGACACCAAGATGCGTGCCTTAGGCTCTAAGCAGGCAGGAGGCGGTCCCGTTGCTACGGGTCTTGTCGCTGCATCAAAGCTTTCGGTAGACGTAGGCTATGTCGGAGTTCTTTCTTCCGACAGTGCGGGTCAGTTTTTACTTGGAGATTTTAAAAAGTACGGTGTCGACACCGAGAATGTTTATATTAAGGACGGATACCGTTCCTTTACGTCTGTAATCTGGCTTGCCGACGATAGCGCAAGTCGTACCTGCGTTTTCGATAAAGGAAATCTTCCTCCGCTGACTCTTAGTGACAATCAGAAGAAAGCTATTATCTCCGCCGAGCTTCTTATGGTCGACGGAAACGAGATGGATGCTGCAGTAGAAGCCGCGAAGCTCGCAAGAGCAAACGGAGTAAAGGTTCTTTACGACTGCGGCGGCCTTTACGAGGGGGTAGAGCGCCTTCTTGCAGTAACCGATATAATGATTCCAGGAATTCGCCCTTAAGCATACTTCTTCTGCTACTGCCGAAGAAGCCGCAAAGAAGCTTTTTGATGCCTATTCTCCCGAAGTTGTCGTAATAACTCAGGGAAAACGCGGCGGATTATTTTTCGATGGAGAAACCTACGTTTCCTATCCCATATATCCTGCCGAAGTAGTCGATTCCAATGGTTCGGGCGATGTTTTTCACGGCGCCTTTGCCGCAGGAATCGTAAAGGGCTTCGACTATATTAAATGCTGTCACTTTGCAAGTGCCGTTTCGGCTATTAAATGTACGGGAATCGGTGCTCGCGAAAGTGTTCCCGGCTTTGAGACAGTCAAAGAATATTTAAAGGAGAATGGTTATGAACTTTAAAAAAACTTACGTTCCTGCTCTCGGCTATACACCTATTTGTAAGATAGGCGAGTGCAGTCTTAAAAAACTCGAGTTTGGAATTATCGAGCTTGACCCGGGTCAAAATCTCGATTTCTATACCGATACCCGCGAAACCGCTTTTATTATGCTTGAAGGTCACTGTAACGTAAATGTGAACGGCGAAAAGTGGGAAAACATCGGAAACAGAATGAACGTTTTCGAAAACCGCAAGGCCGAAAGCTTTTATATGCCAAGGGAACAGAAGCTTAATATCGAGGCTATCGATCATATTAAAATTGCCGTTTGTGCTACTCCTGTTTCCGAAAAGACCGAGCCTCAGGTGCTTCGTGAGGATCACGTAGTATTAAAGCTCCTCGGCAGACAGCCCTTTGAGAGAGAAACAAGCTTTATTATCGACGGAAATTCCAATGCCAAGGTTCTTACCATCGGTGAAGCCTATTGTACCGAGGGTAACTGGGCGGGATTTCCTCCCCATAAGCACGACGTGGACAATATGCCTACCGAGTGTATAGCCGAAGAGATTTATTATTTCCTCTTCGATCCCAAGCAGGGCTTTGGCGTTCAGTGTCTTTATACTGCCGACGGCGAGATCGACGAAGCCTACAGAGTTAAGAACGACGAGCTCGTTGAGTTCCCCTACGGTTATCATTCTACCGTTTCTACTCCCGGCTACAAAACCTATTTCCTTTGGC
>SFWF01000089.1 GCA_004560045.1 bacterium
TTCTCAGCATAAGACGGAAAATTAAGCATTTATTCTCACCAAATTAAAAAAAGTGTTTATTTTTATAAAAATATGGGTATAATAATAGTTAGTACAATTTAAAACTTGAGGTTATGTTATGAAAGAATTACGTTCTACCGATCTGCTTTTAACCGGCATTCGCAGAGTTCATATGATAGGCATAGGAGGCTCTGGAATGTGTCCCTTAGCCGAAATTCTTCATTCGAAGGGTTATATCCTTTCGGGCTCGGACAACAATGAAGGAGATACCCTGAATCGTATCAAAGCGCTCGGCATTAAGGTTTATATGGGTCATAATCCCGGAAACGTTCACGGAGCGGAGTTGGTCGTATATTCGGCCGCTATATCCGAAGATAATCCCGAACGGGTTGAGGCTAAAAGGGTCGGAATTCCGACTATGGAGCGTTCTAAGCTTCTCGGAGCTCTTACACGCTATTACGATAACGTGATCGGCGTATGCGGAACTCACGGAAAAACTACCACCTCCTCTATGATAACACAAATTCTTTATTTAAACAAGATGGAACCTTCGGCTGTTATAGGCGGAAAGCTTCCCATTATAAATTCCAACGGAATTTGCGGCAAAAGCGATATTCTTGTTTGTGAGTCCTGCGAGTTCGTTAATACCTTCCTCGAAATGTCTCCGGATATCAGCGTTTTACTTAATATCGATAACGATCATCTCGATTTTTTCAAGACGATGGAAAACCTTGTAAACTCCTTTAAAAGCTTTGTTTCTATGTCTAAAACTGCCTTTTATAACGGCGATGATCCGCTTGTAGTCGGCGCTGTTTCGGAAATTGAGGCGAAAAAGATCAGCTTTGGCCTTTCTGAAAGCAATACCTATTACGCCGATAATCTTCGTCCTTCAAAATTCGGTTTTGCCTTTGATGCGTTTAAGGATGGAGTAAAGCTTATCAGCTTTGACCTCAAGGTGCCGGGTCGTCATAACGTGCTGAATGCCTTGGCCGCGATCGCGGTTTGCGACTTTCTTGGAGTATCGGCCGAGGGAATTAAATCTGCTATTGAAGACTTCCGAGGTGCGGGCCGTAGATTCGAATTTTACGGAGAGGTTGACGGGTTTATGCTCGCAGACGATTACGCGCATCACCCGACCGAGATTGCCGCTACGTTATCTGCCGCACATGATTTAAATTACAATAAAGTAATTGCCGTATTTCAGCCCTTTACATTTTCGAGAACTGCGCTTTTAAAAGACGATTTTATTAAGGCCTTAAGTATCGCCGATAAGGTTATTCTTACTCCCATTATGGGCTCAAGAGAAATAAATACCTACGGTATTTCCTCCGAAGATATTGCCGTCGGTCTCGATAACTGTACCTGCGTAAAGGATTTCGGCGAAGCAGTTACCGCAATTCGTAATATTGCCGATAAGGGTGATATCGTTATCACAATGGGCGGTGGTGACGTTTACAAAATAGCCCATCTTATTTCCGGTAAATAATTTAAAAATCCCCGCACGAATTAGTTTTTGCGGGGATTTTGTGCATTTCGACAATGCTTGTACAAATTTAACAACAAATGGCGTAAAAATTCTAATGATTGTTAGTGTAATAAGCAGATATCGGGTTGACACTTAACACTAAATGTAGTATAATATAACAAATGACAACCAAATTTTCCACCATAATGTTGTCTAATTTTCTAAAGGAAAGTTAGCGAAATGAAGAGCAATTTACTTATTTTGGGTGCCGGTCAATACGGCGCCCTTGTTTGCGAAGTCGCTGAAAGCCTTGAATGCTTTGATAAAATCGATTTTCTTGATGATCAAACGGCAGAAAGGGCGGTCGGCGGTTTTGGTATGGCCGAAAGTCTTATCGACAGATACGACTCGGCTATCGTTGCTTTAGGAAACGCGACGCTGAGACTGTCTCTTACGGAAAAACTTAAGGAAATCGGCTATACGATTCCTACGCTGGTTCACAATCGGGCTTACGTCAGTCCTTCGGCGACGCTTGGTGAAGGTTGCGTAGTTGAGCCGATGGCCGTAATTCAAACCAATGCCGTAATAGGTAATTGTTGTCTGATTTCTGCCGGCGCGGTGGTCAATCATAACGCGATACTTTGCGACGGTTGTCATATCGACTGTAATGCTACGGTTCCTGCCAGCGCAGAAGTCCCAATGGGGACCAAGATAGTACCCTGATTTAGCGACAAATTTTAGGAGATTGCCTTTATGTACAAAAAGTTTATTAAACGATTTGCAGATATCGTAATTTCGGGACTCGGAATTATAATTCTTCTTGTCCCGATGCTTGTAATTGCTCTTATAACCGTTATCGATTCGCCCGGTCCCTTCTTTTTTAAGCAGGATCGTGTAGGTATACATAAAAAACTGTTTAAAATTTTTAAGGTTCGTTCGATGCCGGTGGATACTCCAAGCGATGTTCCGACGCATCTGATAACCGATACCGCGTCCCGTCTTTCGGGATGGCAGAAGTTCATCCGTAAAACCTCTATCGACGAAATACCTCAGCTTCTTAATATTTTCGTCGGACATATGAGTATAATCGGTCCCCGTCCCGCCCTTTATAATCAGGATGACCTTATTGAAGAACGCGATAAATACGGTGCTAACGATATTCGTCCGGGTCTCACGGGATGGGCGCAAATAAACGGACGAGACGAGCTCGAAATTCCCGTAAAGGCTGCCCTTGACGGCGAATATGTAGAAAAGCAGTCCTTCCTTTTCGACTGTAAGTGTTTTTTTGGTACAATTAAGGCTGTTTTAAAGCACGACGGAGTAGTCGAAGGCGGAACGGGCGAGCTTGAGCGTCAGGCGGCCGAAGCCAAAGAGAAGGAAGAGGCAAAGGTCTGATGAAAAAAATACTTATTACCGGCGCCGACAGTTATATCGGAACTGCCTTCGAAAAATACCTTTCTGCCTTTCCGAGCGATTACTCGGTCGATACCGTTGATATGATCGACGGAAGCTGGAGAGAAAGATCCTTCTCCGGATACGATGTTGTGTTTCACGTTGCGGGAATCGCTCATAGCGATATCTCCAAGGTCGGAGACGAGGTCAAAGAACTCTATAAAAAGGTCAATACCGAGCTTGCTATCGAAACCGCCGAAAAAGCAAAGGCCGACGGCGTGTCTCAGTTTATTTTTATGAGCTCGATGATAGTGTACGGCGATAGCGCGCCTATCGGCAAAGAAAAGGTTATTACCAAAGATACCGTACCCACTCCCGCCAATTTCTACGGCAACAGTAAGCTTAACGCCGAGAATGGCATCGAACCCCTTCGCGACGAAAGCTTCAAGGTCGTCATCCTCCGTCCGCCGATGATATACGGAAAAGACAGCAAGGGTAATTATCCCGTCCTTGCAAAATACGCACAAAAGCTTCCGTTTTTCCCCTACGTTAAAAATAAACGCTCTATGCTTTACGTCGGCAATCTTTGTGAGTTTATAAGGCTTATGATAGATAATGCCGAAAGCGGAATCTTTTTCCCCGCCAATAAAGAAGATTCGGTTACCTCTCTTCTTGTGAAAACCGTTTCCGAAGCACATAACAAAAAACTTTTACTTGTTAAGGGCTTCGGCTGGTTGTTCAGACTTGCCGCTCCTTTAGTTCCTAAGATCAATAAGATTTTCGGAAATCTCTCCTACGATGAAAAGCTTACCGAGTATTCTACCGAATACCGTTTGTTTTCCCTTGAAGAATCTATAAAGGAGACGGAGAAACAATGAAAATATTAGTTGTATCACAGTATTTTTACCCCGAATCCTTTAGAGTTAATTCTTTTTGCTTAGAGCTTAAGCGCCGTGGACACGACGTTACCGTGCTTACGGGTTATCCGCAGTATCCTTACGGAAAGATATACGACGGCTACGGCTTTAAAATTCCTCATAAAAAGGAATGGAACGGAATTCATATCGTCCGTGTCAAAACGCAGCCTCGTAAGTCGGGTGTTATCGGTCACGTTCGTAACTGTACTTCGTATGTTTCAAGCGCTAAGAAATGGGTCAAAAAATGTAATGAGAAATTCGATGCGATCTACGTTTTCGAGGTTTCTCCCGTAACCGTCGGACTTCCTGCGGTCGCATATAAAAAGAAATTCTCGACGCCTATGTTCTTTAACGTTCAGGATCTTTGGCCCGAAAACGTTGAGGTTATTTTAGGAATTAAGAACCCAATAGTTATCGGTGTTATAAACAGTATTGTTAAAAAGATCTATAAATACAGCGATAAGATACTTTGTTCATCGGATGGATTTATTGAAAATATCAAGGGTAGGGGAGTTCCCGAGGACAAGCTCGTATTCTGGCCGCAGTTTTGTGAGGATCCGAACGTTTCTTCCCTTGAACGTCCTAAGCGTCTGACCGACGATAATTTCAATATTGTTTTTGCGGGCCATATCGGTCAGGCTCAAGGCCTTGATATGCTGGTCGAGACCGCCTACAACTTAAGAGACGAAAATGTTCACTGGTTTATTGTCGGCGACGGTAGATACAGTCAGGCTCTTAAAGAAAAGGTTTCCGACCTCGGCCTTGACGAGAAGATCATATTTACCGGATGGCTTTCGGAAGAGGACGCAAATGCATACGTTCATTTTGCCGATTGCGCCTATCTTTCCTTTGTGCCGAATAAGGTCTTTAATATGACCATTCCCGCCAAGCTTCAAACCTATCTTGCCTGCGGAGTCCCCGTGCTTGCCGCGGCGGGCGGCGAATCGGCCGCTATTATTAAAGAGGCCGAATGCGGTACAGCTGTCAACCCCGACGTCGACTCTGTAGTCGTCGCCGTGAAATACCTTATGTCGCTTACTAAAGAAGAACTCGACAAAATGCGCGAAAATTCCCGTTCGTATTTTGAACAGCATTTTACTAAAGAAAAGTTAGTCGACGAATTCGAAAAGCTTTTGGAGGATATTTAATGAAGGTTTTACAGATCAATTCGGTCTGCGGAATTCGCAGTACGGGCAGAGTTTGCACCGATATTGCCGATATTCTGACGCAGAACGGACATGAATGTAAAATTGCATACGGCAGAGAAACCGTTCCAGACGAG
>SFWF01000020.1 GCA_004560045.1 bacterium
CTGTGTGCTTTTCGGGATTGTATCCGGATGGCTGAATAAAGGGATGAAAGAAGATATACAGTTATCTTTTAAGCGTATCTATGAATTACAAAAAGGAACTGTTGAAGAAATGATCCGCCGTTGCGAGGAAAGAAAATAAACAAGTCAGACATTTTCCTTTGTCTGTCTGTTTTTCAGTCAATGAGTGCCCTGTGCCTGATTTTCAGGCACAGGGTATTTTAATGCCCGTATTCAGAAAAACAGGACGGCGCTATAATGCTATCAGAAAACGAATGAGGAGGTTTGCCCTATGAAAATGCGTTCTGTAACACCAATGCGGATTGCAAAAATCGGCTATATTGTGATGTCCGTTATGTTTTGCTTTGCCGGCGCTTTGTTCATTGCACTGCCGGATATTTCAATAACTATGATTGGTATATCCATGGGGATTGCAATGATCGCATTCGGTATTGTAAAACTCGTTGGATATTTTTCAAGAGATTTGTTCCGACTGGCCTTTCAATTTGACCTGGAACTCGGCATATTGCTGCTTGTTTTGGGATTGATTGTTCTGATCCGACCGGATGATCTTATGTCATTCATTTGCATTGCTCTTGGAATTTCCATTCTGACAGATGGGCTATTTAAGGTTCAAATTGCTTTAGATTCCAAGAGATTCGGTATCAAAAGCTGGTGGGTGATTCTCGCTTTGGCGGTTGTCGCCGGGACTATCGGAGTGTTTCTTATTTTTCGCTCCGCAAAGAGCGCTCAGTTCCTGACGGTACTGCTCGGCGTTTCAATTTTAGCCGAAGGAATCTTGAATCTCTATACGGTAATCAGTACAGTGCTTATTATTAAGCATCAGCAGCCTGATGCTATTGAAATTGAGTATTCTGAAACCAAGTGAAAGGATAGGTGATGATTTATGCGCTTTTCAAAAGCGGTCGTAAAGCACCGCATACTGATTCTGATTGTTGTCCTTGTATTGATGATACCGTCCGTACTCGGAATGGCGGGAACAAGGATCAACTATGATATGCTCGACTATTTGCCGGAGGATATGGAAACGGTAATTGGGCAGAATGAGCTTTTAGAAGATTTCGGAAAAGGCGCTTTTTCCTTTATCATCGTGGAGGATATGCCTGCTAAAGATGTAGCGGCTCTGAAAGAGAAAATCGAACAGGTTGATCATGTAGAAACGGTTCTTTGGTATGATTCTATAGCCGATCTTTCTATTCCGATGGAACTTTTGCCGGATAAAATCTATAACGAATTTAACACAGAGAACTCCACAATGATGGCAGTATTCTTTGATACCTCTACATCCTCAGATATTACCATGGATGCGATTCGGGAGATTCGCCGGATTGCTGGGAAACAGTGCTTTGTCTCAGGTATGTCGGCGCTTGTGACTGATCTGAAAGATTTGTGTGAAAAGGAAGAACCCATTTATGTCGGGATTGCTGTGCTGCTCGCCTGTGTAGCCATGCTGGTGTTCCTTGATAGCTGGCTGGCTCCGTTTATGTTTCTTGCCAGTATCGGTATGATGATTTTGCTCAATCTCGGAACAAACTATTTTATGGGCGAAATCTCTTATATCACAAAGGCGCTTTCGGCTGTTTTACAGCTTGCCGTTACCATGGATTATTCCATCTTCCTTTGGCATAGCTACAACGAACAGCGAACACGGTGCGACGACAACAAAGCGGCTATGGCTGTTGCCATTAAAGAAACACTGGCCTCTGTAGTTGGCAGTTCCATTACAACGGTTGCCGGGTTTATTGCGCTTTGCTTTATGTCCTTTACGATGGGGCGCGACCTTGGTATCGTTATGGCGAAGGGTGTGCTGCTTGGCGTCCTGGGCTGTGTGACCGTTCTTCCGGCATTGATTCTTGTGTTCGATAAACCCTTGCAAAAAACCAAGCATAAATCTCTCATTCCCAACATGGGCGGTTTTGCCAAAGGTGTTGTTCGCATATTCCCCGTGTTCATTGTAATCTTTGCTTTGCTGATCCCGCCGGCCTATTACGGTTACAGTAAAACAAATGATGAGGTTTATTATGACATGGGACAGTGCCTGCCGGAGGATATGGAATATGTAATTGCCAACAGTAAGCTGTCAAAGGATTTTGACATCGCATCGACCCATATGCTGTTGGTGGATGCAAATCTCCCCGCAAAATCCGTTCGCTCCATGATGAAAGAAATGGAGCAGGTAGACGGCGTGAAGTATGTTCTTGGGCTGGAATCCGTGATTGGCTCCCGTATACCGGAGGAAATTTTGCCGGAATCCATTACAAGTATTCTGAAAAATGATAAGTGGGAACTGCTGCTGATCAACTCTGAATATAAAGTGGCAAGCGACGCGGTTAACAATCAAATTAGCGATCTGAATACAATCCTGAAAAAATACGATGAAAGCGGTATGCTGATTGGCGAAGCGCCCTGCATGAAAGACATGATTGAAACAACCTCTCATGATTTTCAAGTTGTCAATGCCATTTCCATCCTTGCAATTTTCATCATCATAGCTTTGGTGGAGAAAAGCTTGTCTTTGCCGTTTATTTTGATCTCTGTAATAGAGGTTGCAATCTTTATTAACCTTGGATTACCTCACTATTTGGGTCAGAGCCTTCCGTTTATCGCCCCCATCTGTATCAGCACGATTCAGCTTGGTGCAACCGTAGACTACGCAATTTTAATGACGACTCGGTACAAAGCGGAGCGAATACGAGGGAATGGCAAGAAGGACGCTGTGCGGACGGCGCTTTCCACCTCAATTCCGTCCATTATCGTATCGGGTATGGGACTATTTGCTGCAACCTTTGGAGTTGCGATTTATTCTGACATTGATATCATCGGTTCCATGTGTATACTGATGGCAAGAGGCGCCATTGTCAGTATGCTTGCAGTTATCTTTATTCTACCGGCGCTTCTGCTCCTGTGTGATAAGATCATCTGCGCAACTACTTGGGGTATGAGAAAGAAAACTCATTTTACGGACGATTCCGGTCATGCCGAAACGCCGATCAACTCAGAAAAATTGGAGGTACAAACGAAATGAAAAGGTCTATGATAAAGCCGATTGCAATCTGTCTTTGCATGACACTGCTTGTTAGTTCCGGTATTGCAGCATTTGCACTGACAAACGAAAAAAAGGAAGAAGCTGAACAACCGCAGACTATGTCAACCGGCAATACTGCGGAGGAACAGAGCAATTCTAAGGATGAAACAGTATATGTCATAGCCGGAGCAGACGGCTCGGTACAAAAAATCATTGTCAGCGACTGGATTAAAAACACGCTTGGCATTAACACGATCCGTGATAAGAGCGAACTGACGGATGTAGAAAATGTCAAGAGTGATGAAAGTTATACGCTTGGCAGCGATAATACTCGTGTCTGGGACGCACAAGGCCATGATATTTACTATCAGGGCAATATCGAAAAGGAACTGCCTGTTGGACTGTCCGTTACATACAAGTTGGACGGTAAAACAGTATCTCCTGCAGAATTGGCTGGGAAAAGCGGTAAGGTGACGATCCGTTTCGACTATACGAATCAACAATACGAGTATGTTGAGATTGATGGGCAAAAGGAAAAAATCTACGTGCCTTTTGCAATGCTTACGGGTATCCTGCTGGACAATGATGTTTTCACAAATGTAGAGATCACCAACGGGAAGCTCATTAACGATGGCAGCCGCACTGCCGTGATTGGTATCGCTTTCCCCGGACTTCAGGATAACCTTGCGATTTCTCCTGAGAAGCTGGAAATTCCCGATTATGTGGAGATTACTGCCAATGCAAAAAACTTTAAGCTTGGTATGACAATCACTCTGGCAACCAATGAGTTGTTTAACGAGATGGATGAGGATCATCTCGACTCGATCAGTGATCTGAGCGGTTCGCTTGGTGAAATGACAGATGCCATGAAACAGTTAATGGACGGTTCCTCTAAGCTTTACGATGGGCTTTCCACACTACTTGAAAAATCCGGAGAGTTGGTGGAAGGCATTGATAAATTGACCGCTGGCGCAGAAGCCTTAAAAACCGGCGCAGGTGATCTGGATACCGGTGCGGCCAAACTACAATCCGGTGCAGCACAATTATCCGAGGGATTAAATACGCTCGCGTCCAATAATGATTCGCTGAATGGAGGCGCTAAACAGGTATTTGAGACGCTGCTTTCTGCCGCCAATACTCAGCTTGCCGCTGCGGGATTAGATGTACCGGCATTAACGATAAGCAACTATGCCGATGTGTTGACTGGTGTGATCGCTTCTCTGGATGAAAATGCGGTCTACGAAAAGGCGCTTGCGGCAGTTACAGCGGCAGTCGAGGCACAACGCCCTTATATAGAGGGGCAAGTAACGGCGGCGATCCGTGTAAAAGTAACTGCACAGGTAACGGCTGCTGTAAGAGAACAGGTAACAATACAGGTGACAGAAGCAATTCATCAAACCATAACAGAACAAGTCATTTATGCTGCAACAGGAATGGATCAGGCAAGCTACGACGCTGCGATCGCTGCCGGTATGATTGATAAAGAAACCCAAGCTAAGATCAATGCCGCAATTGCTGGACAGATGCAAAGTGTGTCGATTTTTCAGATGATTGAAGATAAAACAACAGAACAGATGGCGTCAGCATCTGTTCAGGCGATGATCTCCGCAAACGTAGAGAAGCAAATGCAGAGCGATACGATAAAGGAAATGATTGCGACCAATACGGAATTGCAGGTACAAAAAGCGATTTCTGACAATATGGCTTCTGACGAAGTGCAAGCGCAGTTTGCTGCCGCCTCGGAAGGTGCAAAATCCGTGATTTCACTCAAAACATCGCTGGATAGCTATAACACCTTCTATCTCGGACTTCAATCTTATACGGCCGGTGTTTCTCAGGCTGCTGCAGGCGCAGGAGAATTAAAAGCCGGTACAGACGATCTGAAAAGCGGAACAAGCAAGCTATATGCCGGAGCCACTGAACTATACGACGGAATTCTTACTCTGAAAAACGGTACCCCCGCTCTTGTGGATGGTATTACACAGCTTCGGGACGGAGCAATGCAGCTTTCCGACGGTCTAAAGGAATTCAATGAGCAAGGCGTACAGAAACTTGTGGATGCAGTTGACGGCGATCTGACGGGACTTACCACGAGACTGCGGGCAACCATAGACGTGTCGAAAAATTACCGCTCTTTCTCAGGTATTGACGATAATATGGACGGTCAGGTAAAGTTTATTTATAGAACTGACGCCATTGAATCGTAAGTGACATACACTTTGCTCGTACTCGCCGGAAGATAATCTTAAAAAACTGCATGAAAAGATTGATACCTCCGTTATCTTCATTTTGAATTTTTTGATAGGTGCGTTGATGATTTTGATTTCGCATATCTTTCGCCCTCCTTTGGCTATAGTGTAGCAAAAGATTTCCTGCTTTGCGAATGTGCGATTTTATTTTGGATATAGAGAAAGCCGGTGTAAAAAGCGAATCTGCCTTTTACGCCGGCTTTTGCCTTTGCTATCGCCTGTAAGTTGTATTTCAATATTTTTCTCAAATTACTTCCTTATGTGATGACAGCCTTACCCTTCTTTCCTTTTAAGCTATATTCTCTCAAGATCATATTTCATTCTGAAATAATCGAAATAGTGGTTGTATTCTTCCTTGTTTCCGTCCTTGACCGAGCTTAAATATTTATGTATCTCCATATCCTTGTGGGCCATTTCAAGCATACAGCCCGCAATATTGGAGCAGTGGTCGGAGACCCTTTCAAGATTAGTTACGATATCGGTAAGTATAAAGCCGAGCTCAATGGTACATTCGCCCCTTTGAAGACGGGTTATGTGCTGCGATTTAATGGTGTCCTTAAGCTTGTCCACCACCTGTTCGAGGGGCTCGACCTGAATTGCGCTGTCGAGGTTTTCGTTTACGAAGGAATCGTAGGCGAGGTCTACTATTTCGGTTACCGCGTTAAGCATGACCGAAAGCTCTCTTTTTGCGTCTCCCGAGAAGCTGAGCTTCTTGGTGCTTATCTCCTCTGCCGACTGAAGTATATTTACCGCATGGTCGGAAATGCGCTCGAAATCGCTTATCATATGGAGAAGCTTGGTGGCCTCAACGCTGTCGTCGTCGGTAAGCTCGGAGGCCGAAACCTTAACGAGGTAGGAGCCTAAGCGGTCCTCGTATTTGTCGGCCTTGTCTTCGCCTCTTAATACCCTTTCGCTGACCTCCTGCGAGAAATTATCGAGCAGCGTGAAGGAATCCTTTATGGTTTCTACCGAAATGTTTGCCATGGTCTCGGCAACCGATTTACAGCGGTCTACCGCAATAGCGGGGGTGGCAAGGAGACGCTCGTCCAACATTTCGTAATGCTCCTTCTCCTCCTCCCTGTCCCTGACCGTAAGGCAGGCAAGTCTTTCGAGAAGACGGGTGAAGGGCATCCAGAGCACGGTACAGATAATATTAAAGGCCGAGTGAACCAAAGCTATCTCAAATTCGCTTATAGAGCCGCTTAGAAAAGCGGGCTTTGCTACAAGCTGAACTACCGAGAATACGGTAAGGAGCACGACCGTGCCTATAAGGTTGAAATAGAGGTGAACGAAGGCGGTGCGCTTTGCGTTTTTATTTGCTCCGATACAGGAAATAAGGGCGGTAACGCAGGTTCCGATATTCTGTCCCATAATTATGGGTACCGCCGCGCCGAAGGTGACCGCACCCGTAGAAGCAAGGGCCTGAAGAATACCGACCGAGGCTGAGGAGGACTGAATTATTGCGGTAAGAAGTGCGCCTGCGAGAACGCCTAAGATGGGATTTTGGAAGAGGGTAAGAATCTTTGCAAATTCGGGAACGCTCTCAAGCCCCGAAACCGCCTTCGACATGGCCGACATACCCGTCATAAGAGTGGCGAAGCCCAAAAGGATCATACCGATATCCTTTTTCTTGTTGTTCTTAACAAACATAAAGAGAAGGATACCGATAAGGGCAAGGATGGGCACGAAGGAATCGGGCCTAAAAATCTTTACGTACCAGACTCCGCCGTCGATTCCCGTAAGAGAAAGTATCCAGGCGGTAACCGTGGTACCGATATTGGCGCCCATAATTATGCGTATAGCCTGACGGAGGGTCATAATACCCGAGTTAACGAAGCCGACTACCATAACGGTGGTGGCCGAAGAGGACTGAATGATAGAGGTGACGATAAGACCGAGCAAAAATCCCGTAACGGGGTTATCGGTCATTTTTCCGAGGACGGTTTTAAGGGGGCCTCCTGCCTTTTTCTCAAGAGCGTTGCCCATAAGCTGCATACCGAAGAGAAAAAAGGAGAGTCCGCAAAGAAGCTCCAATAGGTTATTAACGGTCATAACATACTCCTTTTTTATATTTATATGACAAAGCCTTTTGAATATATGATACCACGGAGCTGTAAAAAGCGAAAGTCAGTTTTTGTAAAATCTTAGTAAAAACAGTGATCAGTGATCAGTGGTCAGTGGTCAGAGAATCGAAAGTTGAAAGTTGAAAGTTGAAAATTAAAAATTCGTAAAAGCTTAACGGCTACGGTCATAACCGTAGCCGTTAGGTTTTTATTAAATTTGCGAAAGGTTTACGGGAAAACGACCCTTATCTCGGTGCCGATATCGACCTTGCTTTCCACCGAAATGGCGGCCTTATGATATTCGGCCGCGTGCTTAACGATCGAAAGACCGAGACCCGTTCCGCCGATCCTTTTCGAATGACTCTTATCAACTCGGTAAAAGCGTTCGAAAATTCGGCCTAAATGCTCGCTTGGAATACCTATTCCCGTATCCTTGACGCTTAAGAATTTCTTTCCGTCAAGAGTACCAACCGTTATATCTACCCGACCGCCCTGTCGGTTATATTTTATGGCATTGTCGCAAAGATTATATATCATTTCCGAAAGGATCGAACGGTTGCCGACCACCTTGGCGCTTTCTCCGCTAAGGAATATGTCGACCTCGCTTTCGGCGGCGGTAAGGGCAAGACGGTTCTTGACCTCCTCGGCAATTTCAAAAAGATCGATACTGTCGGGAAGGACGGGATCGACCGCCCCATCAAGACGGGAGAGCTTAATAATATCGTTTATAAGAACGATAAGCCGTGCCGCCTCGTCGTAGATGTTCTGAGCAAATTTCGGAACGTCCTCATCGGCCACCATTCGGTTTATAAGAAGCTCCGAAAAGCCCGAGATCGAGGTGAGAGGGGTCTTAAGCTCGTGGGAAACGTTGGAGGTAAACTCCCGTCGCATTTCCTCTCTGTGTTCCTCCTCGGTTATATCCATAACGACTATCGCAACGCCGCCAGGATTTTCCTCGATTTTTATCGGGTTTGCGAAAATTCTGAACACCCTCGGGCCTATATTTATAACCGTTTCGCCGCCGACCCCCTTGAGGGCCTCGTTTACGACCGAAACGAAGGCTCGGCTTCGGTTAAGGGAAATAAAATGCTCCCCGTCTCTGACGTTTTCGGCGCCTAATAGCTGAAGAGCGCTTTTATTATAGGAAAGGATCTCCGACTTATTGTCGATAATGATAAAGCCCTCCGACATATTTTCGGTCATAATATTAAATTCGACCTGCCTTCTCCTCAGGTCGGCCATCTGACGGCGGATAAGCTCGTTTTGCCGTCCGAGCTTTCTGACAAGCTCGTTTATTTCCTCGTAGTCCTTTGCCTTGTCGATCTTTTCGGGGTCGATGTCCTTTATGGGTCGGACGATGGACTCGGAGAGTATTTTCGCAAGAATTGCCGATACTAAAAGAGCCGCACAAAAAGCAAGGGAAAAGGGAGGAAGCAGGTCCTCTGCCGATATGCCGTTAGGGGTCAAAGCAACGACAATTACGGCTATAAGCAGAAGGGCGAGAACGCTTAGCGACGCTAAGAAGATCGACCTGAATATCCGTTTTTTCAAGGAACTCAGCCTCCGATTTTATAGCCTACGCCGCGGACCGTCTCGATAAGCTCACCCGAGGGTCCGAGCTTGGTTCTGAGGGTTCTTATATGTACGTCGACCGTTCGGCTTTCGCCGTCAAACTTGAAGCCCCATATACGGCTAAGTATATCGTCTCTCGTATAGACCGTTCCGGGACTTTCAATAAGGAGACATAAAAGCTCAAATTCCTTAAAGGTAAGGGCGACCTCCCTGCCGTCGGCCTTTACGATATGCTTTTTAGGGTTAACGTAAAGGGGTCCTACCGAAAATTCCTTTGCCTTTTCGGGGAATTCGCTACGGCGGATAAGGGCCTTTATTCGGGCAATAAGCTCCATCATACTGAAGGGCTTGGTAACGTAATCGTCGGCTCCCGAATCGAGACCGATGACCTTATCGTATTCGGTACCCTTAGCGGTAAGAAGAATTACGGGAAGGCTTTTAAACTCGCTTTGCGCTCTGAGCTTTGAAAGTATGCTCAGTCCGTCCTCCTCGGGAAGCATTATATCGAGAAGCAAAAGGTCGGGACGCTTTATGTCAAGCTCTTTCCAGAAGATCGAGGGCTTATCGAAGCACTTTACTTCAAAGCCCGAGTTTTTAAGAGCGTATTCAACAAAGTTAAGTATATGGGGATCGTCCTCTAAAAGGTAGATCATAATAAGCTTGCCTCCTAAAGAAGTGTTTGTCGGTTGATGATAAGCTTGAAGCTGAGTCCTAAGCTTTCGGTAGCCCTTCTGCAAAGGAGCATTCGTGAAAGAAAAATCTCGAAATAATCCATAACCGAGCTTATGGCGGTATCGATCTCGAGCTCAAGCTTTATAAAGGTCTTGGCCTCGCTTACCGAAATGACCGAGCTTACGACCGAATAGTTTACCCTGTCGTGAATGTCGAAGGAGGAGGGGTCGTTGTTTCTGACTCTGCTTCGTCTGACGTCACTTTTATCGGCGAGAATGAGGGCGGCGGCGATGGGATTTACGGGAACTCCCGTGCCCTCGTCGTGATTTCCGATGGCCGTAACGATGGTGGCGATATCCTCGGCGGGAAGGCCTAAATTATCGAGAATTCGAAAGGCCATTACGGCTCCGCTCTGACTATGATCGATTCGGTTAACAAGGTTTCCGATATCGTGAAGATAGCCTGCCATTTTTACAAGCTCAATATCCTTTTCGGGGAAACCGAGGCTAAGCAGAATGTTTCCCGCCGTTTCGGCAACCTTGGTAACGTGGGCAAAGCTGTGCTCGGTAAAGCCGAGGCTCTTAAGGGAATCGTCGGCCATACTTATATAGGTTTTTATGTCGGGGTTTTTCTTAAGCTCGCTGAAAGTCACGGTATATATCACCTCATTTTAATTAATTATAACCCTAAAATCCGCTGTCTTCAAGAAGTTTATATCTTAATTTTACGACATTTGTAAAATTTGTACAGTAAAAAATTTGTAAAGTCAAAAAATATTTTTAATATTATTATTTACAAGCGGCGATTTTTTTGATATAATTTAACAGTAATTTTTTGTTGCCTTTATGCAACACAAGGAGTGTAACTTTTTATGAGTCGTATGGTCGGTACCATTTCCCGCGGTGTTCGCGCACCCATCATCAGAAACGGCGACAATATTGTCGATATCGTAACCGATTCTGTACTCGAGGCTGCTAAGTGTGACGGATTCGAAATTCACGACCGAGACATAATTGCCATGACCGAGGCCATCGTTGCCAGAGCCCAGGGTAACTATGCCACTACCTCCGATATTGCGGCCGACGTTAAGGCAAAATTCGGCGGCGATACCGTAGGCGTTATTTTCCCGATACTGAGCCGCAACCGCTTTGCTATCTGCCTTCGCGGAATTGCTCAGGGTGCTAAAAAGGTAGTCTTAATGCTTTCCTATCCCTCCGACGAGGTCGGAAATCATCTTATTTCGCTCGACGCTATGGACGAAAAGGGAGTCGATCCCTATAAGGACGTTTTATCCCTCGAAAAATACCGTGAGCTTTTCGGATACGAGAAGCATACCTTCACAGGTGTCGACTACGTCGAGTATTACGAGAACCTTATTAAGGAATCGGGTGCTGAGGTCGAAATAATTTTCGCTAACGACCCTCGCGCTATCCTTCCTTATACCAAGAACGTCCTCTACTGCGACATTCATACCCGTGCCCGTACCCGCAGGCTTCTTGCTAAGGCAGGGGCCGAAAAGCTTTTCGGTCTCGACGAGATCCTTCGTACCTCGGTAAACGGAAGCGGCTTTAACGAGCATTACGGACTTTTAGGCTCCAACAAGGCCACCGAAGATACTGTTAAGCTCTTCCCGAGAGAATGTCAGCCCGTAGTTGACGCTATTCAGGCTAAAATAAAGGCCGCAACGGGTAAAAACGTTGAGGTTATGGTCTACGGCGACGGCGCCTTTAAGGACCCCGTCGGAAAGATCTGGGAGCTTGCCGACCCCGTAGTTTCCCCTGCCTATACCAAGGGCCTTGAGGGAACCCCCAACGAGCTTAAGCTTAAATACCTTGCCGATAACGACTTTGCCGATCTTTCGGGCGATGCCCTTAAGGAAGCCATTAAAGAGAAAATCACCGAGAAGGATGCCGACCTTGTAGGTCAGATGGTATCCGAGGGAACTACCCCCCGTCGTCTCACCGACCTTATCGGTTCTCTTTGCGACCTGACCTCCGGCTCGGGCGATAAGGGTACTCCCATCGTCTTTATTCAGGGTTATTTCGATAATTACACTACAGAATAAATTTATAATAACGTAGGGGAGGGGCTTGCTCCTCCCGTTTTTTATATAATATCAGGGAGCGATTCTATGAAAAAAATAGCCAGCTTTACGGTCGATCACGATAAGGTAGGTAAGGGAATGTATATTTCCCGAATCGACGGCGACGTTATAACCTACGACGTCCGTATGAAAATTCCCAACGGGGGAGATTATCTGCCCTATGCCGCCGCCCATACCATCGAGCATCTTTTTGCGACCTTTGCCCGAAATACCGGTGCCGCCGACAGCGTTATCTACGTCGGCCCCATGGGTTGCAGGACGGGCTTTTATTTCCTCGTCCGCGACGGTATTTCTCACGGTGAAGCCATAAATATCGTAAGGGACTCTATGAAATTCATAGCCGCCTTTGAGGGAGAAATACCCGGCGTTTCGAGAAAGGAATGCGGAAACTATCTGGAGCACGACCTGACTTCGGCTAAAGAGATCGCCGCCGATATGGCCGCCGTCCTTGAAAATTGGACCGAAGAAAAGCTTAACTATTAAAAAAAGCAGATGCGACGCATCTGCTCATAATTTTTTACGAGATTATTTCGGCCTGCAGGGTATCGGTAAAATACTTTTTGGCCTTTTCGTAGTTGTCTATAATACATAAAACGATAAGGTCCTGCTTTTCCGCAATAAGCTTTCCGCTTATTTTCGTGAAAACGTTTTCGCTTGCGACCTTGTAGGTGTTTTCCTGACCGGCGACCAGGAGGTTTATTCCCTTAATGACCTCTTGTCGGTTTTCGCTTTTGAATACGGCAATAATATCGTACGCGTCCTCACTGTCGTTAATATAGCCCTTAAACTCCTCAACCGTATCGGCTCCGAAGCCGAAGTAGGAGGAAAGCTTGTTCGAGCTTATTTCGACCCAGGTTATATCCTCGGAGGAAAGACCTTTAAGCTCATCGGCTATTTCGGCGGTGGTAGGAAGCTTCTCCTTTTCTTTGCAGGAGGGTAGGAGAAGGCAGAGCAAGAGACAAAGAATAACGCAAACTGCTCTTTTAAATCGCCACATTTTGAACACTTCCTTAGGAATTTTTTGCCTGCTTTGTGCAACTTAATAAAATCCCCATATCATTATACAACATATTTTTGTATTAGTAAACAAAAAAATAAAATTGCAAGTATTTTTTTGAGGGCCGTCAGATTTACATAAAGTTTATTTTAACCTTTAAAAAGAACGGTGGGTTATTCAGTTTTTTAACAGAGTTATTAACAATTTCGGCCTTAAATTAACCAAAACTCAACCAAAATCGGGCTTTTGGGTGTGAAAAAACCTGTGGATAAGTTTAACAACCCTATTGGTTAAGTTGGTTTACATAAAGTTCGAAAAATATCGAAATTACTAAAATTTTGTAACTTTTTTCTCCCGATAAAGTATTAAAGCATTATAAAAACCAGGGCTAAAATAAGCTTCTCGTCGCTTCCGTCGGAGAGTAGCAAAAGTATAAGTCCGAGTATAAGCAGGGAGTCGGGGGACTTTAAAATCTCCCCCATATTAAAACAGCGCAGAATACTCGGTATATCTGCCCTCGGCCTTACGGGGGCAGGTACCTCGGGAGACCTTTCCCTTTGCGGCTCTGCCCGTTTTTCCGAGGCCGCATTTTGCTGTACGGTAACAAATTCGGGGTAGGGCGGCATGGTATGACCCCGATAAAGCTCTTTTATCCTTCTGGCCGATTCGGCCTTTTGCCGTTCGAATTCTTCTCTGGTCATATCCATATTCTCACCTCACTAAAAAATTCCTGCGTCCTTTAAAAGGGGAGCAAGCTCTATTAGCTTTAATATCTTTATGGCGCTGTCGACCTTCTGTTGCCGTTCCTTCGAAAGATTAGGCTTAAGGGCTAAAAGCAGCTTTACCCGATCGTCGTTTCCCGAAGGCCCCTTTATAAGACTCAGCATTTTTGCTATCTTTCCAATGTCGGGGTCGGGTCCCGTTTCGGGCTCGGGAGTATTATTGCTCTGCCCTAAGAGGTTTTGTGCCATCTCCTTGATTCTGTCCATACCCTGCGGGTCGTTCAGCAGGGAAGAGAGCTTTTCGCTGAGATCGTCCATAGCTTTTACCTTCCCCCAAGCAGTTTTTCAAAAAGGGATCTTGCCTCAGGGGAGCGAAGAAGCTCGTCTCTTGCCTTTTTATCCTTAAGCAGAGAAGCGAAAACCTCCTTGTCGGTATCGCTCAGCATACCCATAAGGGTCGAAATGTCGGAATTTTTTGCGGCATTTTTAATGTCGTCGGTTAAATCTTGCTTCTTACTCATTGAAATCACCTCCGTTTTGTTATATAATATTCTAAAAAGCAGTTTTGTATGAAAGGAACGCTATGAGGATAATCGTTATTTCCGATACCCACGGAAGACCAAGCATGATCGAAAAGATCATCGAGGCTCAGCCCACCGCTAAACACCTGTTCTTTCTCGGTGACGTTATAAAAGATATTGAGGATATGCCTTTTATGTACCCGTCACATACCTTTCATATAGTTTCGGGTAACTGCGATTACGGCTCTACCTATAAATCGGCCGACCTAGCCGTCGTAGGCGGTAAAAAGATCCTTTTTACCCACGGTCACGCCTATTCGGTAAAAAGCGGTATAGGCCGACTTTCAAAGTGGGCAACCGCCGAAAAGGCCGATATCGTCCTCTACGGTCACACACACGTCGCTAAAACAGAATATGCCGACGGGGTGCTATTTGTGAATCCGGGGTCGCCGACCTGCCCCCGAGAGGGACGTCCGTCCTACGCCGTCATCGATATTGAACCAAACGGTCTTATGCCCGTAATAATAAACGTATAGGAGGCAAAAAGTTGAACAAAAAAATCAAAAAACCGATCTCTCCTACCCGACTTATAATCGGAAGCTTCGTGCTTGTAATTCTTGTCGGAGCAATTCTGCTTTCTATGCCCTTTTCTTCGAAAAGCGGTCAGTTTACGGCCTTTATTGACTCCCTTTTTACCGCCACCACCGCAACCTGCGTCACGGGACTTGTAACCGTAGACACCTTTTCACATTGGTCCTATCTCGGTCAGGGAATAATCCTTACCCTTATTCAGATAGGCGGACTCGGTCTCGTTACCCTGACGACCTTCTTTATGGTGGCCCTTCGTAAAAAAGCGGGGCTTTCGAGTATGGCCCTTGCCCGCGAAGCGGTAAACGGAAACGACCTTTCCTCCCTTAAGCGCCTTGTGAGCCTCGTCATCTTTTTTTCAATTACGGTGGAGCTTATCGGAGCCTCTGTCCTTGCGGTAAGATTTATCCCCGAATTCGGAAGCGGGGAGGGAATATGGATCGCCGTCTTTACGGCCGTATCGGCCTACTGTAACGCGGGACTCGACCTTTTCGGTCGTCATGGCGAGTTTTCCTCCCTTACCCACTACGCAAACGACCCCCTCGTAGTACTTACCGTAGCCGCCCTTATAATAATAGGAGGTCTCGGCTTTATCGTCTATTACGATATACTTTTTGCCCGTAAAAAGAGGGGACATACCCTCCTTCATACCAAGCTCGTTATATACGCAACCGCGGGAATTCTGATTATCAGCGCCCTGCTCTTCTTCCTCTTCGAGTTTACCAATCCGAAAACCATCGGCGGAATCGACGGAGCGGGAAATAAGGCCATGGCGGCAGGCTTCCATAGCGTGACCCTTCGTACCGCAGGCTTTAACACCCTGTCCATTGCCGATCTGACCGCCCCCTCAAAGCTCCTAAGTATAATGCTTATGTTTATCGGTGCCGCTCCCGGCTCTACCGCAGGCGGAGTTAAGGTGACCACCGTCGTGGTTATCGTCGCAATGCTTATCTCTACCCTCAGAGGGGCCGACGACGTAACCGTCCTTGGTCGGAAGATCGACCGAAAAACGGTATACAAATCGATCTCGCTCGTAATTATCGGCCTTTTCGTGGCGGTCATCACTACCTCGATAATCTACATCTGCGACGGGGTAAACCTTATGGATTCGGCCTTCGAGGCCTTCTCGGCTCTCGGTACCACGGGAGTTTCGACGGGTATCACCCCCAATCTGTCTTCGGTGTCGAAAATAACCATTATTATAACGATGCTTTTAGGCCGCGTCGGACCATTTACCTTCTTTATTGCCTTTTCGGGCAAAAACGACAAGTCTAAGGCGGTCATTCTGCCCGAAGGACAGATAATAGTTGGCTAAAATTTAGCTAAATTATTAAAAGTTTTTAAAAAGATATAATAATGCTTGATTTTGGCGGTAAGATTGTATATAATGTATTTGGTGAAAATCGGATTTCCGGTGTTGCGGATCCACTTTCGCGACGCCAAAAATCTTTATAAGGAGAAAAAAAGAAATGACTAAGAACCCGACCGTACTCAAATGGCTCGAAGAAATGAAAGAGCTTCTTCAGCCCGATAAGGTAATGTGGATCGACGGAACCGATGCACAGCGTGACGAGCTTCGCGCAGAAGCCGTTCGTCTCGGCGAGCTCGTGGAGCTCAACCAAGAAAAGCTTCCCGGTTGCTATCTTCACAGAACCAACCCCAACGACGTTGCCCGCGTTGAGGACAGAACCTTTATTTGTACTACCACTAAGGAAGAGGCCGGCCCCACCAATAACTGGTGCGACCCCGCCGAGATGTACGACAAGCTCTATAAGATCGCTAAGAACAGCTATAAGGGCCGCACTATGTACATCATCCCTTATTCCATGGGCCCCATCGGCTCCCCCCTCGCTAAGATCGGCGTAGAGATCACCGATTCTATTTACGTTGTTCTTAATATGCTTATTATGACCCGCGTTTCCACCAAGGTTTGGGACGTCCTCGGCGACTCTGACGACTGGGTTCGCGGTCTCCATTCTCGCTGTGACGTAGATCCCGAGAAGAGATACATCTGTCACTTCCCCCAGGATAACACCATCATATCCGTAAACTCCGGCTACGGCGGAAACGTTCTCCTCGGAAAGAAGTGCTTCGCTCTTCGTATCGCCTCTTATCAGGGCTGGAAGGAAGGCTGGATGGCCGAGCATATGCTTATCCTCGGTCTCGAAAATCCCAAGGGTGAGGTTCGCTACATCGCCGCTGCCTTCCCCTCTGCCTGCGGAAAGACCAACCTCGCAATGCTTATTCCCCCCGAGTATCTTAAGAAGAAGGGCTATAAGATCTGGACTGTAGGCGACGATATCTCCTGGATGAGAATCGGACCCGATGGCAGACTTTACGCCATCAACCCCGAAAACGGCTTCTTCGGCGTTGCTCCCGGAACCAACGAGAAGTCCAACTTCAACGCTCTTGAGTCTACCAAGAAAAACACCATCTTCACCAACGTTGCTCTCGATAAGAACGACAACACCGTTTGGTGGGAAGGCCTCAATAAGAACCTCCCCGAGAACGCTCTCGACTGGAAGGGCAACCCCTGGGATCCTGCCAAGTTCAACAAGGCAGACAAGACCACCTGTGCCGCTCATCCCAACAGCCGCTTCACCGCTCCTGCCGAGAACTGCCCCTGCATCTCTGAAGAGTTCAACAAGGGCGCAGGCGTTCCCATCTCCGCTATCATCTTCGGCGGACGCCGTGCTAAGTGCGCTCCCCTCGTATATCAGTCTAAGGATTGGGTCAACGGTGTATTCGTAGGCTCCGCAATGGCTTCCGAGACCACCGCTGCTGCCGCAGGTGCCGTCGGCGTTGTTCGCCGCGATCCTATGGCAATGCTTCCCTTCTGCGGCTACCATATGGGCGACTATTTCGCACATTGGCTCGAAATGGGCGAGAAACTTGGCGACAAGGCTCCCAAGATCTTCAACGTTAACTGGTTCCGTACCGACGACGAAGGAAACTTCATCTGGCCCGGATTCGGCGACAATATGCGCGTTCTCAACTGGATCATCGACCGTTGCGAAGGCAAGGCCGACGCTGACGAGACCCCCATCGGCTTCGTTCCCAAGGCTGAGGACATCGACCTTACCGACCTCGACTTCGATATCGAGACCCTCAGAAGCATCCTTGCCGTCGATAAGGACATCTGGACCAAGGAAGCAGAGGAGATCGAAGAGCATTATAAGAAGTTCGGCGATAAGCTCCCCGCACAGCTCCGTGAGCAGCTCGAAAACCTCAAGGCCGCTCTTAAATAATTAAATCTTTAAAAGACCGTTGCAATCGGGTTAAAACCCGTTGGCAACGGTCTTTTTTTTAGCGAATAGTGTTAATTATTTCCCAAAAATATCGTCGGTTAGAGGGTGGAAAATCCTCTAAGATTCCGTATTCGGGGTCGTAGAAGGTCCCATTAAAATAAAGCGACCAGTGCCAGCACTTCGGGGTCTCGAGGCTAAGCAGGGCAATATCGGGAAGCTCCGATTTAACCTTTACCTGCTTCCTTTCGGGCAGCATTTCAATACCGAAGCCCGCTATGACCCTTTTCATATCCAAAAGGGTAGTTTCTCTTGTCGTGCCGCAAAGCTCGATTATCTCGTCGACCCTTTTACCCGTTAGCATTGCAAGAACGGCCTGACCGCACTGAAGGGGGTCAGGCTCGTAAATATGTATAATACTATTTATAGGGCTCATATTCTTTTCTTGCGACGCCGCTGTTTATGGCGGCCTTGGCAACCGCCTCGGCTACGGTTTTGCCGATGCGCTCGTCAAAGGCGAAGGGCATAATGTATTCTTCACTTAACTCCTCATCGGAAACAAGGGAAGCAATGGCGAGGGATGCGGCCATCTTCATATCGTCGTTGATGTCCTTTGCGCGAACGTCAAGGGCTCCTCTGAAGATTCCGGGGAAGGCCATAACGTTATTGATCTGGTTGGGGAAGTCGGAGCGTCCTGTTCCAACGACCCTTGCGCCTGCCGCCTTGGCAAGGTCGGGCATAATTTCGGGGGTGGGGTTGGCCATGGGGAATACGCAGGCATCCTCTGCCATAGAGGAGACCATTTCCTCGCTTACGACTCCGGGGGCAGAAACGCCGATAAATACGTTGGCTCCCTTCATAGCGTCGGCAAGGGTACCGGTCAGCTTTTCGCGGTTTGTGACCTTGCTCATTTCACTATGTACGGGGCTCAGGTCCTCCATACCCTCACAGATTATTCCGAAGCGGTCAACGAGGATAAGATTCTTAACGCCAAGCTTCATAATATGCTTAGCAATAGCGATTCCTGCGCTTCCTGCGCCGTTTATAACACACCTTATCTCGGAAATTTCCTTCTTAACAAGGCGCATTGCGTTAAGCAGAGCGGCGCCTACAACAATAGCGGTTCCGTGCTGATCGTCGTGGAAAACGGGAACGTCGCAAAGCTCCTTAAGCTTGGCTTCTATCTCGAAGCAACGGGGAGCGGCAATATCCTCAAGGTTAATTCCGCCGAAGCCGCCCGAAATAAGATATACCGTGCGAACGATCTCGTCTACCTCCTTACTGCGGATACAGATAGGGAAGGCATCGACCCCTGCAAATTCCTTAAAGAGAACGCATTTGCCCTCCATTACGGGCATACCTGCCTCGGGGCCGATATCTCCGAGACCGAGCACGGCGGTACCGTCGGTAACCACCGCGACCGTGTTCCAGCGGCGGGTAAGCTCGAAGGACTTATCATAGTCCTTGTTTATCTCAAGACAGGGCTCTGCTACACCGGGGGTATAGGCAAGGGAGAGCTCCTCCTTGTTTGTGACCTTGGCGCGGGAGGTAATCTCAAGCTTTCCCTGCCATTCGTAGTGCTTTTTAAGGGATTCTTCTCTGATGTTCATATTCTACTCCTTAGTTTCCTTTTCGGGATTTTTAATACGGTTTATAAGAGCCTTTGCGGCTTCTATTTTATCTTCATCGGGTATAACGACGTAGGCCTTTAGACCGAGGGAATAGCAGTAGCGTGTGGCTCCTCTGCCGTTTACCGAATAGCTTTCGACCTTCCAGGCCGTTCCCTTATCAAGCTGATTTCTGACAAGCTCGGCGATCTTTTCGTAAGGGATGTTAGAATCGAAGCAGTTTGAGACCTTATCAAGAACGCTGTGATAATTAGCAAGGAAGGATACGCTTGTTATCTTATTTATGACCGCCTTAATGACCTCCATCTGATGAAGGCCTCTCGTATAGTCTCCGCCGGGTACCTTATAGCGGCACCTCGCAAAGGCCAGCGCCTGCTCACCGTTTACGAAGTTTTCACCCTTCTTATAGGTAAAGCCTGCCTCGGAGAAATTATAAAGTGAATTTACCGTAACTCCGCCGAGGGCGTCGATAATATCCTTAAAGCCGTCGAAATTAAGACGGAAATAATAGTCGATCTTAATTCCGTAAAGGGCGGCCAGGGTATCCGAGCTGGTTTGAACTCCGTAAATTCCCGCATGGGTCAGCTTGTCGTAGGGAGTGCCGTCAAGGGCAAGCTGAACGTAGTAATCTCTCGGGGTGGTAACAAGGGCGATCTCACCCGTTTCGGTATTAAAGGTAGCAAGAATATTTACGTCGCTTCGGCTCTTTCGCGATACGGGACCCGTGGTATCGATTCCCGAAATATAAACCGTAAAGGATGAGCTTTCAACCTTTTCGGGCTCGGGGATCTTGTCCTCGGTCTGAATAGATGTAAGCTCGCGAAGACCTTTCATATCCTCCTCGTGACCGGGAAGCTCCTCAAGGGTATCTATAAAGCCCTTGTTAAGAAGAATTGCGCCTACCTTGTTTTCCTTAAGAATAGCGTTCAAAAGCTCGGGAAGTCCCTTATATGTGGCGGTTTTGATCTCGCTGCCGAGCTTTTCGTTTATTATAACGAGGGATTTTTCGGTGGTAGCGTAGTCGACGGGATTTAAAATACCAAGGGTATAGTCCTTTATATCCGAAAGCTCCTTGGCAGGGTCGTCGGTTTTAACGTAAATTGCCGTTTCGGAATATTCGGTAAGGGTTCCCGTAATGCTCATAATGGCCCCTATTCCCGACCCGATATAAACGTAGCCGAGCACCTGAAGCCCAAGCATCAAAAAGGCAAGAAAGCCACCTATGACGGTAAGGGCCCGTCTTTTACGGCTATAG
>SFWF01000090.1 GCA_004560045.1 bacterium
ACAGAAAACTTTGTTCTCCTCCACCACCGCTGCGGCGGTCCCCCTCCCCCGCTGGGGAATGCCGAGAGAACACCCTCTTTAAAGGTTCGTCAAATCCCTGATCGGTGCTTCCTAAAGGGTGGTTTTTTATTGTAAAATTTTACGGTTGCAGTTGTAGGGGAGGGCGAGCGAAGCGCACGAGGCGGTAGTGAATGACGACACAGTGCGTCGTCAGAGCCGCCGAGAGACCGAGCGCCGCAGCACGAGAACTTGCTCCTCCCGCTCGCAAACTTGTTTTTTATAAAAGAAACACGGCGGCGTTGTTTTTCTGTTTTACCCGTATCGCAATTATCTATACGCTATTCTGTTGCGGGGGGGACATAGGTCTCGGCTGTCGCCTCGGTCGGTGCTTCTGCTTCGCAGAGGTGTCCACCGGACACCCGCACCCCTCCCCTACAACCTCCAGATAAACTGCTTCGGTATCCGTAAGCCTTCCCTTGGGGGAAGGGGGACCACGTAGTGGTGGATGAGGGAATCCTATATTGCAAATCCGGACGGGATAACATACAATCCATATTTAATTAAACAATAAGTCCCGCTCGGGTCGTCGAGCGACCGAGTCGCAACGAAACCCTCAACGACATGAGCGAAGTTTAGTGTTTGATAAAGTAAAGTTTGGACTTTTTCCCGTTTTGTTTTGCGGAGTAGGTTTCTACTCATCCGCCTCGTGCCTCGGCACCTTCCCTGCTAGGGAAGGCCGACGGATACCGAAGCACTTTCGCTTTTTTTCACTCTTATTCCTCGCGCGTAGCGCTACTCAAACGAAGTTTTTCAGTGCGTAGCACCCCTGCAAAACGCAGTTTTGCCCCTGCGTAGCCCCTCGTCCCTAACCTTTCCCCTTTCCCCTTTCCCCTTTCCCTGCGTCAAAAGGCGTTACTCTTTTCTGTCCACTGACCACTGCCACCGGCCCCTGCGCAGCCCCTCATCACTCTTCCCTAAACCTCAATATTTTCCTCGGCGAAGCAGAAGATGAAAATAAAACCGCCGTGTGGCCGTCGCGGCACACGACCGCGTGAAACGTCAGGTTATATCGTCTTTTGTTATTATGCCGAATTTTAAGGCTATAAGGGCATAAAAGCCTACCGTCAGGATCGAAAAAAGCAGAACAAAGGGGATATCGGGCAGGGAAAACCGTTCTAAAAGCAGGTAGGCTACAGTTCCTACCGTAAGGGCGGTAACCCCGGGAAAAACGACCCGTCTGAAAAGACTGAATTCGGCCCCCGATATCTTAATCAGGCGACAAAGGTTTAAAATGCAGGTAAAGGCGTTGCTTAAATACATAATTCCGATAAATCCGATTATTCCGAACCGCGGGAGCGATATCATAATCAGCCCGAGCCTTATTGCCGAATCGGTCATAGAGCTTCGGAAGATAAAAACCTGCTGATCGAGGCCCTTCAGGAGCCCGTCACAGACCGAATCGAGGTACATCAGCGGAATTATCGGGGCAAGGAGCTTTATCATTTCTCCGGAGTCGGGGTCGTGGTAAAAGATGCTGCCAAGCTCTCTTCCCGCATAAAAGAAAATTACCGCTACGGGCAGGGCGGTTATCAGGGTTATACCGATGCTTCGGGAGACGGTGTATTTTACCTTATAGGTCTGATTTCTTGCCGCCGCCTCGCTCATTTCGGGTATCAGCAGGGTAGAAAGGGCCGATAAAAATGAGGCAGGGAAGAAGATAAGCGGCAGAGCCATTCCCTTTATTACCCCGAAGACCGACAGAGCGTCGGCTGAGGAAAGGCCGCTTTCACAAAGCTTTTTAGGCACGAGCAGACTTTCGGCGGTTCGGAGGATCGAATTTAAATACCGTCCTACCGTTATGGGAAGGGCGATATGCCTAAGCTTTGAGAGTACCGAATAGGGAGGAGAGGAGCCAACCCTTTTCGGCAGGTTTTTCCGCTTGTCGAAAAGAAATGCCAGGTATATATAAAGGAAGGAGCAGACCTCTGCAAGGCCGTCGCCGAGGATGACCCACCTGCAGGCCTCGCCTATTCCTGCCGCCGCACGGCGGGAAAAAATAAAGACAATAATACCAATTCGGGCAAGCTGCTCGAATATCTGGGCAGAGCCTCCCGGGCCCGATTTTTTCCGCGCGATAAAATACCCCTTAAGGCAGGAGGAAAGCCCCATAAACGGCAGGGAAAAGGTAAGGGTCTTTATGGCCTCGGTGGCACGCGGGTCGCCGATAAGCCGCTCGCTTATAAAATCTGCGCCGAAAAATATGATAACGGCGGAGCATAATGCGACAAAAAGTGTAACTATAACACATTTTGTAAGAATTTTACGCACGCCTTTTGGATTTCCGTTGGCAAGCTCTTCTGAAACGAGGCGGGTAACGGCGGTATTTATTCCCGTAGATGCAAAGGCCGAGGCTAAGACATAGAAGGAGAAGATCTGGGTATAAAGTCCCATTCCCTCGCTTCCCACCGCCCCCGCCAGCCATATACGGAAAAACATCCCGATAAAACGGATGATAAGGCTTGAAACGGTAAGTATCAGGGCGTTTTTAATAAAAACAACCTTGCTTATACGCATAGAATATCCCCCCGACGAATTATATGCGAGGGAGGGGAGATAAAGAACAGATAATAAAGTTATGAACGGCTTCGCCGTGTTATGATTGCTTCGCAAGTTATGAACGGCTTCGCCGTGTTATGATTGCTTCGCAAGGTATGAACACTTCGTGTGTTATGATTGCTTCGCAAGTTATGAACGGCTTCGCTGTGTTATGGTTGCTTCGCAAGTTATGAACAGCTTCGCTGTGTTATGGTTGCTTCGCAAGTTATGAACAGCTTCGTGTGTTATGATTGTTTCGCAAGGTATGAACAGCTTCGCTGTGTTATGATTGCTTCGCAAGTTATGAACGACTTCGTGTGTTATGATTGCTTCGCAAGTTATGAACACTTCAGCATCCGTTTTTTATTTTCAATTTTCAATTTTCAATTTTCAATTTTAAGTTTTCAGTTTTATCCGCGCCGCCGGCTTATTCCCTCGGCCACAGGCCCTCGTCCCTCTGTTCACTGTCCACTGCCAACTGACCACTGCGCTAAGCGGGACTTATGTTTAATTAAATATGGATTGTATGTTATCCCGTCCGGATTTGAAGTAAAGGGTTTCCCTCATCCACCACTACGTGGTCCCCCTTCCCCCAAGGGAAGGCTGACGGATACCGATATCTTACGGTCGGGCTTACCCGTTTTATCTTTTCTCTAAATATAATTCGCGTATGGTGGCGGCGGCTCGCCGCGGAAGGCTGACGGATACCGAAGCAGTCTTATTTTCGGTGTCCGTTACTCTTTTTACTCGCGCGCAGCGCTACTCACGCCGAAGGCGTTTCTCTTTTCTGTTCAGTGTCCACTGTCCACTGCGGCCACCGGCCCCTGCGCAGCCCCTTTTCCCTTACCTTTCCCGTTTCCCATTTCCCTTTTCCCTCGCGAAGCGTTCGGCATCCGTTTTAATTTTCAATTTTCAACTTTCAATTTTCAATTATATATCTGCGCCGAAGGCGTTACTCTTTTCTGTTCACTGTCCTCTGTCCACTAAATAAAAAATGCCCCGAAGGGCATTTTTTATTTAGCTTCCTTTGCGGCCTTGGCGGCGGCAATTTCATCCTTAAGATAGAGGTCCTCGGTGGCGGGGTCCTGATAAAGGCGAACGTAGTCGATCCAGTAATCTATCGGCATTTCGTCCTCCTCGGTAAGGCGACTGCCCTCGGGGGCCCAACCGCTCTTTTCCGAGAATATCTCGTTATTTATGATAAGGCGCTCGGGGTCGTGGAAGCCGTCGATTCCGTCGATAACGTCGGCGCCGAAATTGGCCTTTTCGCCCGAGATCGGAACGGTGCAGTAAAGTGCTCCGTCAACGAAGAACTTCATAAAGTCCTTATCCCACTCCATAGCGTAGAGGTGGTATTCGTTGTTAAGATTTTCGTAGTTTTCGAAGGTATAGGCGCGGGAGATGCTGCCCTCGCCGCCGGGGAGCATGGTATGCTTACCGTCGCCCCATTTATGCAGGTTTGCAACGACGTTTCTGTCGGATGAGAATATTTCGAAAATGTCGATCTCACAGCCCCACTCGCTCTTTCTGAGCCAGGGATTTGCGGTACACCAGAAGGAAGGCCATGCGCCGTGACGGAAGGGTATTTTTGCCCTCATTTCAACGTAGCCGTAGCGGAAGGCCATGGTCTCTAAAGTATTGAAGCCCTGAGACAGAGCCCAGTTATAGCCTTCTTTTTCACTTTTATGTACCTGAAGATGCATCTGACCGTTTTCGACTCTGCCGTATTTTTCGGAGTTATCGTACTCGTGCATTTCGGTGTACATGGTACGGGAGAAGCCCCATTTTTCGGGGTCGATCATACCCTTGTCAAACTCGTCATGCCATACGAGAACTCTGCCCATTTTCTCATAAGGAGCGCCGCAGGCCGCAGCTTCTTTTTTCATAATTTCACTCATTTTAATAACCTCCGTTTTTAAAAGGTGAGGATAGCATCCTTCAAGCGGATTATAACACATCGGCGCGGAAAAGTAAATAGCAAAGCTTCGCTTAGGGAAAAGAGGCTACGGCCTTTGGCCGCAATTAAATCCGTTTCCCAAATGGGGGAAACGGATGAAATCCCTAACGGGATGAAATCACTGCGTGATGAAATCCGCTGCGGCGGATGAAACGGATTTGATTTCATTTTCTGCGCAGCAGAAGATTTCATTATAAAACGAAAGTTTTATGATTTCATTGTGCCAAAGGCACGATTTCGTTATACGTAAAGCTTGGACGTTATCCCGTTTGGCTTTGCGGAGTAGGCTTCCCTCATCCACCGCTACGGAAAAGTTTCGTTTGCGACGATAGTCGCAACATCATTTATGCGAAGCATAACATCATTTGCCGTACCTACGGGTCGTGGTCCCCCTTCCCCCAAGGGAAGGCTTACGGATACCGAACGCTTCGCGAGGGAAAAGGGAAATGGGAAAGGGGAAAGGTTAGGGAAAAGGGACGAGGGGATTTCCCGTAAGAAAGATATAAAATTGTCCCCTCGTGCACTGTCCACTGCGGCCAAAGGCCGCCGGACCACTGTTTTTTCAACCAATGATTGAATTTTGAAAAACGAAATTCAATTATAGAATGAATTTTGATAAAAAAGGTTGCAAGATATTAAAACTTTTATTAAAATAAAGAAAAAAGGAGCTGAATCTTATGACAAAATGCTATGCCGCGCCATATATTATGCCTGCGGCTTCTCTCGGAAAGGAAAATCCTCTTCCCGACATTAAAAACGTAAGCTATATTCACGCAGGAATTCAGACCACCGAGCGGGTCCCCGAAAAGGCCAAGACCTACATAAATAAGGGAATGATTTCCACCATGCTGCCCTACCGTCAGCTCGACGGCTACGACCGCGAAAGAAAGGACCGCGAGTTTAAGTCGGTAGTTATCGAGAACGAGAAGCTGAGGGCGGTATTTCTGCCCGAGCTTGGCGGCCGACTCTGGTCCCTTTACGATAAGGCGGCAGACCGCGAGCTTTTATACTGTAATCCCGTTTTTCAGCCCGGCAACCTTGCTCTCCGCAACGCCTGGTTTTCGGGCGGAGTTGAGTTCAATGTCTCCATAAAGGGCCACAATCCTCTGACCTGCGACCCTCTTTTCGCCCGTAAAATAACCCTTCCCGACGGAAGCGAGGGCGTAAGAATGTTCGAGTACGAGCGTATTCGCGGCGTGCTCTACGTGATCGACGCCTGGATCCCCGAGGGCGGAAATATGCTTTATATCCGTCCGAGGATCGAAAACCGCACCGGTAAGGAGATATGGATGTACTGGTGGAGCAATATCGCCACGCCGACGGTTGAAAGGTGCCGCGTTATCGCCCCCTATACCGATACCTTTATAAATTATTTCGGAAACGACAGCTACGTTCTCGACTATTCAAACCGCGACGATGCCGTATCCCGTGACACCGAGATAAGCTACCCCGAAAATCTTACCCGCTCCCTCGATTTCTTCTACTATATCGAGGACGACGACCCGAAATGGATAACCGCTCTTGATAAGGACGGCTACGGACTTATTCAGTGCTCCACAAAGGAGCTGAAGGGCCGCAAGCTCTTCCTTTGGGGGGAGGGCGCCGGCGGAAAGAACTGGAACCGCTTCCTGACCGACGGAAGTAATCCCGGCTATATCGAAATTCAGGCAGGACTTGCCAGAACTCAGCTTGAGCATATCCCCATGAAGGACGGGGAGACCTGGAGCTGGGTCGAGGCCTACGGTGCCGCAAACTGCGGTGATGCCGTGCACGGCGAATGGAAGACCGCAGTTGCCGCAGTTGAGGCCGACTTAAAGGGCAAATTCCCCGAGGATATGACCGCCACTCTCACGAAGGCCAAGACCTTCCCCGTAGACGCGGGAGAATATTTCCTTTTAGGCTCGGGCTGGGGCGCACTTGAAGAGAAAAAGCGCGAGGCCGAGGGCGGAAAGACCCTGTCGGTCGACGTTACCATCCCCGAGGAGGCTATGGGTGAGGCACAAAAGGAATGGATGACCCTTCTTACCGAGGGCTACCTGCCTGTTTGTGACGTAAACCGCGAGCCTGTAGGCTATGTTGTCGACGAATTTTGGAGAAGCCTCCTTAAAAAGTCGCTTCAGAAGCCCGAAAACCGTAACTGGTACGCACTTATGCAGATGGCGGTAATCGAATACGCCGCAGGCAACACCGATACCGCTCTTGAGCTCTTTAGGGAATCGGTTTCGGTAGAAGAAAATGCCTGGAGCTACCGCAATATCGCTATGATCTACCGAAACGAATATAAAAAGTTCGACGAGGCCTATACATATATGAAGAAGGCCTTCGAGCTAATAAAGACCACCCGCGGAATCCTCGTCGACACCGCCACAACCTACCTTGCCGCAGGAAAATATACCGAGTGGATCGAGGCCTTCGAGAAGCTGGGCGAGTTTAAAAACGACGGCAGACTTAAGCTTCATAAGGTTTCGGCTCTTATGGCACTCGACCGCTACGACGAGGCGGCAGAGATATTAAACCCCAACTTCTCTATGCCCGATATCAAGGAGGCCGATTCGGCCCTTTCGGACATCTGGTTTAAGCTTTACGGCAAATTTATTACCGATGAGACAGGTATAACCGACGAAAAAGAGGTTAAGGCCCTTGTTGAGGAGCGTTATCCCCTCGGCCACCTCGATTTCAGAACCCATTAAGAGGTGATATTTATGAAAAAAACTCCAATTGCACCCTGGACCCCCGTTGAGGCAGAGCAGCAGGGAAACGCCTGCTCTGTAGAGGTTTGGGACAGAACCTACACCGTCGACTCCGATCTGCTTTTTACCTCGATCAAAAGCCGCGGAAACGAAATTTTGTCGGCTCCCATGCGCCTTGTGGGAACCGAAAACGGCGAGGAGATAGTCTGGACCGAGCAGGCCCCCTTTATCTTTGAGCAGGACGGCGAACAGGCCACACTCTGCGCCTCGGCCGAAAGCACCACCTTTATAGTAAACACCGCGATGAAGGTCGAATTTGACGGAAACGTCGATATCGATATTAAAATTATGCCCCGCGGTAAGACGGTTTACGAGGTCTTCGGCGTTGGAACCCCCAAGCCGAATGAATACTCCCTCGATAAGCTCTGGCTTGAAATTCCCCTTAAAAAGCAGTATTCCAAGCTCTTCCACTACTGGCCCACCTACGGTCACCCCACCTTTGAGGGCAAGGGAATCGAGCCCAGCGACGTTTCGATGTCCCGCGAGATTCCTTCCTCTATGGCGATGCCCTTTAAGTGCCTTTTATGGCTGGGCACCGAGGAGCAGGGTCTTACCTGGTATGCCGACAGCGACGAAAGCTGGGAGCCTGCCGACCGAAAGCGCGCTATCGAGATAATCGACGGCGAGGATGAGGTCGTAGTCCGTTTCCACCTTATTGACGACACCTGTAAAGCCTGGGTACCCCATGAGCGTGAGGCTAAAAACTATACCTATATGCCTATTTCCTTTAAAATGGGACTTCAGGCTACCCCCGTAAAGCCCTTCCCGAAGAATCCCTATAAGGAAAAGATACTTCATATCGACTGCTTTAAGAAGATTCTTGAGGAATACGACGATTTCCTTTCAAAGCCGGTGGTTGAGGGCACCGACGAGATAGGCTTCGACCGCATTAAGCGCCTCGGCGTAACCACCCTCCTTATTCACGAAAAGTGGAACAAGACTCAGAACTATTGGAAGATAAGCGAGCCGACCCGTAAGCTTGCCCGTAAGATAGTCGACGAATGTCATAAGCGCGGAATCAAGGTTATTCCTTATTTCGGCTACGAGCTTTCGACCCTTTCTCCCGATTTCTCGAAATACAGAGACTCCCTCCGCGTTTCTCAGACCGGACTTAACGGCGGCGGCTGGTACAGAAAGCCTAATCAGCGCGACTACGTGGTCTGCTTCGAGGGTCGGTATGCCGACGATTTCGTCGAGGGAATCAAGGGACTTACCGAGGAATTCGGCTTCGACGGAATCTATCTCGATTCCACCCTTCTGCCCTGTGCCTGCGTAAACGAGGCCCATGGCTGCGGCTATAATACCGCCGACGGCAAGCGACGACCCACCTATACCGTATCGGCTCTCCGACGCTTTATGAAGAAGATCTATACCTATTTTGAGGAGCGTGGCGGCGTCGTCAACCCCCACCTTTCAAACTGTATGAATTCGCCCGCACTTTCCTTTGCACACCTTAACTGGGACGGCGAATATATTCAGACCTTCGTCAATAAAAACGGACTCGACGCTATGCCGATGGATTACCTGAGAACCGAGTATTCGGCAAGAAACTTAGGTGTTCCTTATGAGTTTTTGGTTTACACCTTCCCGAATTGGAGCTTTAACGACGGAATTTCCATCGCCCTTATTCACGGTATGCTTCCCCGTCCCAACGATATCGGCGGACCCTTAGAAAAAATGTCGGGAATCTGGAAGGCTATCGACTCCTTCGATATGGAGGGAGCTTCCTGGCACCCTTACTGGAATAACGGTGTTCTCGCCGAGGACGAAAAGGTCAAGCTCAGCTACTACGAGGCCGAGGAGAACGGAAAGAAGAGCTTCTTAGTCTTTATTTCCAACCCCACCGACGGCGAAGCGGTATGCGAGGGCTTCAGCCTTACCGATAAGCCGGTCTCGGTCTACAGCGTAGACAAAAACAGCGAAATTTCAGGCGCTATAGCCTTTGCCCCCCGCGGCAGCGACGTGCTGATTGTTAAAGAGAAATAGAAAAAAGACCCCGAGAGGGTCTTTTTTTTAGGGAAAGGGGAAATGGGAAAGGTTAGGGACGCAGTTAACAGTGGACAGTGATCAGTGGAAAGTTGTATAGTAAAAAAGGACTGTTCAAAGAGTGAAAATATGGTAAAATATTTTCAGGAGAGTGAACGGGATGAAAAAGCAAATGAATTACACAA
>SFWF01000021.1 GCA_004560045.1 bacterium
CTGTTCTCGAAGCCGACAAACCGAAGAAATACTTTGTGTCTTAGAGGGTTTGAGGCAAAGAGGCAGGACTAATTTTTGTTCCAAAACCAATTTGTCCTTAAGAGTACGGTCCGAAAATATGATTTCTTTTCAAATTTTATAATCTTTCTACGACATTTACGGCCGATTTAATTATACTGTTTTCGGGGTATACCCCTCTCAGGGTCGTATTCGGGTAGACCGAGGTGTTTTTTCCGATCACGGTACCGGGATTAAGAACGCAGGAGCAGCCTACGTCGGCCATATCGCCGAGAATTGCCCCGACCTTTCTGAGGTTTGTCGGATGCTCCTCATCGCCGTGAATAACTACCGACCTGCCGTCGGACTTAAGGTTGGAGCAAATAGAGCCTGCTCCTAAATGGGCTTTGTTACCGAGGACAGAGTCGCCTACGTAGTTATAGTGAGGGGCCTGCACCCCGTCGAGGAGGATACAGTTTTTAAACTCGGAGGAATTTCCGAGGACGCAGTTTTTTCCCGTAATTACGTTGCCTCTAAGGTATGCTCCGGGACGTATTTCGGTACCCGAGCCGATAATCGCGGGGGCTTCTAAGGTTGCGGTAGGGTAAATTTTCACATTCTCCCCTACCCAAACGCCCTTCGATATTTCGGTAAAGCCACTAAGACCTTTTTCGGTAAGCTTATTTATATAATCGGATATTTCGGGAAGCATTTCCCAGGGGTATTCGACTTTTTCGAAAAGGGGTACGAGGTATGGTACCCGACAGTCGAAAAGCTCTTTGGTTTTAAGTAGTTTATTCAGCGCTATACCCTCTTTCTTTAATTTTTTCGGCCACCGCCGACGCATATTCCTTACATTTTTCAGCCGAAGGACATTCGACCATAACCCTGAGCATAGGCTCGGTTCCGCTCTTTCTGAGCAGGACTCTGCCCTCTCGGTTTATTTCCTTTTCGATATCGGCACAAAGCTTTTTGACCTCGGTATCCTTTTCTGCGGCTTCCTTATCTTTTACCCTGACGTTCACAGTCTCCTGCGGGAAAAACTTTACCTCCTCACAAAGCTTTGAGAGGGGAAGCTTGGTATCGCAGAGCTCCTCGGTAAGCATAATGGCGGTAAGAAGTCCGTCTCCCGTGGTAGCGTACTTTTTAAGGATTATATGGCCCGATTTTTCGCCGCCCAGGGAATAATCCTTTTGCTGCATACGCTCGTAGACGAAGCGATCGCCGACGGTGGTCTGCTCGCATTTAAGGCCCGCTTTCTCCAGGGCAGAGAAAAGTCCGCTGTTGGACATAACGGTCGCCACTACGGTATCGCCGCTCAGCATTCCTCGGGAGGCAAGCCGTCTTCCTAAAATATAGAGAATTGCGTCGCCGTCCACCACGTTTCCCTTTTCGTCCACCGCGATACATCGGTCGGCGTCTCCGTCAAAGGCGAAGCCTATGTCGAGGTGCTGCTCCTTAACGAGGGCGCAAAGCCTTTCCATACAGGTCGAGCCGCAACCGCTATTTATATTTGTTCCGTCGGGAGAGGCGCCTATTACGGTGGTCTGAGCACCGAGGGCTCCGAAGACCGAATCGGCAATTGCCCAGGAGGCTCCGTTGGCACAGTCGAGGCCGATCCTGAGTTTTTTGTAGGAATGAGACGCAAGGGAAATAAGATATGCGAGATAGCGGTTTCGTCCCGATACATAGTCGATAATACAGCCTATTTTATCGTCGGTCGCAAGAGGCAGATCCTCATCGGACACACCTATAGCATTGAGGTCCCCGTCTATGTAGGCCTCAATGAGAGCGGTCAGACTGTCGTCGGGCTTTTCGCCGTAGCGGTTTATTACTTTAATTCCGTTATCGTAAAAGGGATTATGGGAGGCGGTTATCATAATTCCGCAGTCGAATTCGTCCTGACGGGTAACGTAGGAAACGCCCGGCGTAGTAATAACGTGGAGCATATAGGCGTCGGCACCCGAGGCGGTAATTCCCGCAACAACCGAATATTCGAGATTATAGCTCGACCTTCTTGTATCCTTTCCGATAACGATTCTCGGACGGTAGCCTGCTCTTTTTCCCGAATGATGCGACGCGTAGTACCAGCCTAAAAAGCGTCCTATTCTATAGGCCTGAAGAGAGGTAAGGTCGCTTCCCGCCTTTCCGCGAAAGCCGTCGGTTCCGAAGTATTTATTCGGTCTTCTTTCCTGCTTTACCGAAATTTCGCTTTTTAAAAGCTCGTCGGCAGAAACCCCGAAAAGCTCGCAGATAAGAAGAATTTTGTCGATCTGCGGCAGGGCCTGATCCATTTCCCATTTAGAAACCGACTGACGGGAGACCGAAAGCCTTTCGGCAAGCTGCTCCTGAGAGATTCCCTCAAGGCTGCGAAGATTTGCTATTTTTTGACCGATGGTCATAAAGTCACCTTCCTATTTTATTTATATTATTATTATACCGCAAAACGGTAAAATATTCTATCAACCAAAACTTGCATTTTTTGCAACTGTAGGTTGCGAAAAATAATTATGTATCCACTTGAAAAAGGCAATTTACTGTACTATAATAAGAAAAACTGCGAGGAGGCTTTTTTATGAAAACCGGTTATGAATTTAACAAAGAAAGTATTCAGAAGGCGAGTCTTTCTTTCGCCTACGTGGGCTTGGACCTTATAGGAAAATAAAATGAGTAATACCCTTAAAGTTAAGCTGGGCTGTTACACGGGAAACAGCTCTATGGCGGTAGTAGGTAACTTAGCCCCCTTGCTTTTTCTGACCTTTCGCGGCCTTTACGGAATCTCCTATTCCCTTCTCGGTCTTTTGGTTCTCGTTAACTTTTCAACTCAGCTTATAATCGACCTTATTTTCTCCTTTTTCTCCCATAAGTTTAACATTCAAAAAACCGTTCGGTTTATGCCGATACTTACCGCCGTGGGACTTTGGATATTTGCGGCCTCACCGTTTATTTTCCCCGGGTACGAATATACGGGACTTCTTATCGGTACCGTACTCTTTTCGATTACCTGCGGACTTTCGGAGGTTCTTCTTTCTCCGATATTTGCCGCTCTTCCCTCCCCCGACCCCGACAGAGCCATGAGCCGACTTCATTCGGTCTATGCCTGGGCGGTGGTGGCGGTAGTAGGTATCAGTACGGTATTTCTACTTGTTGCGGGAAAAGAAAATTGGTTCTGGCTTCCCATATTTTTCAGTATAATCCCCGTTTTGACCTTTATTTTCTATTCAACCGCCGAAATTCCCGATACTAACCAATCGGAAAAGGCGACGGGGGTTTTAAGGCTTCTTAAAAGCCGTACCCTTTGGGCCTCGGTTTTGGCTATATTCTTAGGCGGCGCCGCAGAATGCACCATGGCGCAGTGGGCCTCGGGCTACCTTGAGCATGCACTCGGTATTCCCAAGGTTTGGGGCGATATTTTCGGGGTTGCGCTTTTTGCGGTAATGTTAGGTCTCGGACGAAGCCTTTACGGAAAATTCGGTAAAAATATCCGTTTCATTTTATTTATCGGTGCAGTGGGCGCTACCGTCTGCTACCTTTTGGCCGCCCTTTCACCCTGGCCGATAGTCGGTCTGATAGGCTGTGGCTTTACCGGCTTTTGCGTTTCGATGTTATGGCCGGGAAGCCTTGTCGTGGCAACCGACCGAATACCAAACGGCGGAGTTTTCATCTTCGCTATTATGGCGGCAGGCGGAGACCTCGGCGCGTCGGTTGGGCCTCAGCTTATCGGCCTTATTACCGACGGAGCTATGGCGAACGAAAAGCTTGTTTCCTTTGCGGAGTCTCTTTCGATCTCCCCCGATCAGCTCGGTATGAAGCTCGGTATGCTTGCGGGTATGCTCTTCCCCCTTATAGGAATTTTCCTATATTATAACATAATGAAGACCGATAAAAAGAAAAATATCGGAAAATAAGTACAAAAAACAACGGCTACGATTCCGAAATCGTAGCCGTTGTTTGTATAAGATTGTATGTTATCCCGTTTAGTCTATTCTCGGTCGATGTCACCTGAAACCTGTTTTAGAACTCAACGCGGTTCTGGTAGCAGGTTTTAAGGCTAACGGATTTAAAGATATGTGAATCGTTGGAAAGCTGAAGCACCTTAGGTACCGAAAATCCGCTATCGGAAAATTCGATTACGGTCATTCCCGAATGACCCATATCGAAACGGGTCGACATCATGGGATAGGGCAGGTCCAGCAGGCAGGACAAAAAGGCAAGGCCGAAGCCCTGATGGGCAAATAAAGCAACCCTTTTATAGCTTGGATTTTCGGCGAAATAGCCGTTATCTTTATGTATAAAGCCGAGGTTTTTCATAAATCCGTCGGTCTCACGCTGAATTCGGAGAATACCTTTTTCATAGCTCGTATCCTTAAAGGCCTCGTGTTTATACCACTCTTTATCGAGCCTTCTTATCTCCTCGGAGGCAAAAAGCTCTACGGTAGGCTTATGGGCAAAGGCCCAGGTTCGGCAGCCGTCGTCCAAAGCTACCGTAAGGTCCTGCCAGGCGTAATGTTCGTTACACCAGTCGAGAATTTCTATTTCCTGACCGAAATATTCGGCGGTGGGCTTGGCGGTCAGTATGGCGCGGTTTGAGCTTGAGGCAAAGATCTTTTCGGGGGCGCAGAGCTTCATTCGCTCTACAAGCGCCTCGGCCTGAAGCTGACCCTGCTCGGTCAATGAATCGGGATTATAGATAGGGTCGCCGTGACGGACAAAAAACAGCAGCATAAAAATCATCTCCTTTTATTATTTTATCACTTTTACGCTAAAAGTCAACAAGGCAAAAAAGTAAAAAATAAATACTTTTTTAAGATAAAAACCCTGCTTTTTTGTTTTTCATTTTTTTGATATTATAAAAATATGAAAAGGAGGGTTTCTTATGGAGACTATAAAAATCAACCGAAAATTATACCGCGATAAGGTTTACGCCTGTTGGCTCGGTAAGAACATCGGCGGCACCATGGGCACCCCTTTTGAGGGTAACCCCAACCTGCTCGATATTAAAGGCTTTACCTCCAAAAAAGGAGAACCGCTTCCCAACGACGACCTTGATCTTCAGATAGTCTGGCTCAAGGCCGTAAACGAGGTCGGCGCCCACAGACTTAACGCCAACATTTTAAGCTGGTATTGGCGCAGATACATACCCGCCATTTGGAACGAATACGGTGTTGGTCAGTGTAACGCATCGGTCGGCTTTACTCCTCCTATGTCGGGCGAGCTTTATAACGATTGCTGGAAAAAATCAAACGGAGCCTGGATCAGATCGGAAATATGGGCCTGCCTTGCTCCCGGCTTCCCCAACACCGCCGCAAAATACGCCATTATGGAGGCCTCTATCGATCACGGCGTTTCGGAAGGTACGGTTGCCGAGATCTTCACCTCCGCTTTAGAGAGTATTGCCTTCGTCGAGAGCGATCTCAGAAAGGCTATCGATACCGCGCTTACCTACATCCCTGAGGACTCCCGCGTTGCAAGAAGCGTACGCTGTGTTATAGAGGAGTTCGGTAAGGCTACCGATTGGAAGGAAACGCGCCAAAGGGTGCTTGATATGAACGCCGACCTGGGCTTTTTCCAGGCTCCATCCAATATCGCATACGTGGTTATCGGCCTTCTTTACGGTAAGGGAGATTTCCTACAGTCTTTAATATACGCCATCAACTGCGGAGACGACACCGACTGCACCGGAGCGACCGTCGGCTCGATCTTAGGTATTATGGGCGGCACCGCGGCTATCCCCGACGACCTTAAGGATTATATCGGCGACAGAATTATCACCAAATCCCTCGATATTTCAAGCTTTTGGGACCTTCCCGCAACCTGCACTGAGCTTACCGAGCGAGTAGTTATCACAATGCCCATATTTATGGGCACTACCGACTCAAGACGCCCCGAATGGGATTTCCCCAACTACGGAAGATACTGTTTCACCGAATATACCGACGACGAAGATGCTCCCTTATCAAGCCGATCGGTACTGCCCTGTGACAGCTATACCCATACCTTCCTCAAAAACAAGCCACTCACGATAGAACATAGCAACCACTGGCTTGCCGCTTCGGTCGCCTTCGATAAGGAGCCCAGACTTGAAAACGGAGAAATTGAATTCGAGATAACTTTAAAAAACATTCACTGCTATTTCTATCAGCTTTCGGTACGGGTCATGGCACCTCAAGGCTGGTCGGCAGAGTATCCGAAGGGCCTCACCCTTCAGCACGACACGCATAAGCGCGATATCAACTGCGTATGGCAGCACGTCAACCCCCTATACAACCCCTCCTTTAAGGTCAAGCTTACCGCAAACGAATATACCGAGGCGTTTAACAGGATCTACATTGCCTTCGAGGCGCAAGGCTTCCCCGAGCCGCTTGTTGTTCCCGTGACTGTAATGGGATAGATGTACTTAGCACAAATTTTTAAAAACCGCCCTTACGGGCGGTTTTTTAGGTTCCGCCTGCGGCGGAGGTTTAGCTTTAAGCGTTAGGGATAAGGGAAAAGGGAGGAGAGGAAACAAATTTATATCTCTCTTTTTGGGAATCCCCTCTTCCCTCTTCCCTAAACCTGCATACATTCCTCGTTGAAGACGAAGAATACCTCCTTAAGGGTAGTTTTTTTAAAAGGAATTTTTTTGGGATAAAAAAATTTCCTCCTGCATAAACTTTAACGTACATAAAACCTTAAGGAGGAATTTTATGAATCCCTTTTCCCACCGCCCGCTGCCTATCGTAGACGGGTATCAGAGCTTTTGTGAGATGTATCCTAAGCCCTACTGCAAAAATGAGGTCGACCCCTACACCAAGACCCGAATCATCCTTATGAACGGCACCGAGTTCGAGTCCAACTGGTTCTCTCATCAGTTCGCCCGTCACGTTACGGATAACGACCTGAGACGGGAGCTTGCTATGACGCGGAACGCCGAAAAACAGCAACAGCTTACGGTTTCGCTCCTTAAGCCCTGCGACGAATCCCCTCTTGAGCACACTATCTCCTACGAACAATTGGCGGTCGACCTTACGGCCGAGCTTGCCAAAAGGGAACCCGACTGTCAGGTTAAAAAGGCCCTCGATTTCGCCCTTTTAGAGGATTTCGACCACCTTTACCGCTATGCTAACCTCCTTGAAGGAAAGCAGGGAATCTTGGCGGAGCGACTGGTCGGAAAGTATACCGAAATTATGCCGGGAAGACCCACCATCTCCCATCACCGCTGTCCCCTCGATAACGTTAAGAAGAATATAAACGCAAAGACGGCCTGCAAGGAGACGGTGCTTGCCACAATGACAATTACCGCCGCCGAGCAGCAGACCATGAACTATTATATGAACATCACAAACCTCGCTACCGACGATATGTCGAGGAGGCTATATCAGGAAATTGCCCTCGTTGAGGAGGAGCACGTGACCCAATACGAGTCCCTTATGGATTCCTCGGCCACCTGGCTTGAGATGCTTCTCTGGCACGAATATACCGAATGTTATCTCTATTGGTCCTGCTATATGACCGAGACCGACAGGCGGATCAAGAAGCTATGGGAGGAAAATTTAGAGATCGAGATAGGTCATCTTCACAAGGCGGCCGAGCTTCTTAAAAAATACGAGGGCAAGGAATGGCAACAGGTTATTCCCGACGGAAACTTCCCTGCCCCCCTGTCCCTTCACGAAAATATCGACTACGTCCGCTGTATTCTTAAGAATACGGTACAGTTTACAGGCTGCAGAGAAGACTACAAGAAGGTTTGCGAGCTAAATGAGGACGCCGATTTCTTCAGATATCAGAAGATAATCGCTCCCGATACCGATACGGTACCCTCTCACAAGGTCATCTGCGCCGCTATAAATCGCAGAGGCAAGGATTACCGCTTCGAATGTAGCGAGAACCCCGTATGCGAGCTTCGAAACAGACGCTGTGATAACACGTCGGTAGGAAGAGTTAAACACGCCGCCGAAAGCACGGGATTTTGTTGTAATTAAAGTAAAAAAAGCGTGCGACCTTTTAAAAGATCGCACGCAATTTTTTTGCCGGACTTACATCTTACATAAATAATAACATAAAATCCGAAAAATTTCTAATGTTTTTTTACCGTTCTTCGCGGAAATAATTGAGACCTAAGCTCTCGGGGGGCTGATTCTTCTTGCGGCTTCTGACGCTTGTGAAGATAAGAACGATTATTGTAACTCCGTAGGGCAGAAGCTTAAAGAGCTCTTTACCGGCAAAGGAGATTCCGGGAATATAGCTGGAGGCGATATAGAGAGCTCCGAATATAAGGGAGCCGAAGATCGCAAGGTTGGGCTTCCAGACGGTGAAGATAACGAGGGCGATAGCAAGCCAGCCGATATCGTCGATTATATATTCCCAGTTACCGTTAAGGTAGTCCATAACGAAGGAAAGTCCGCCGAGACTTGCTATTCCGCAACCGATACAGGTGGCGAGGTAGCGATAACGGGAAACGTTGATACCTGCGGCATCGGCGGTAGCGGGATTTTCACCTACGGCACGAAGGTGAAGTCCTACGCGGGTACGGTTGAAGATAAAGCTGGTTAAAACCGCGACAATTATTGCCGCATAAACGAGGACACCGTGAGACAGGAATATCTCTCCGAAGGAGCCAAGCTTGGAAGCGAAGGGCAGAGAAGCCTTGAAATAGGTTGCGCCGCTGATGTAGATAAGGCCGGTCTTATCGATGATATAATCGGAAATACCTACGCCGAGGGTGGTTATGGCCAGACCCGTAACGTTCTGATTAGCGCGGAGGGTTACGGTCAGGAAGCTGAAGAGAAGTCCCATAAGGGCTCCGCCCAAAAGGGTCGCAATAACGGGGATAAGCACGGCTAAAACGCCGCTTACATTCTCGCCCGCGGCGGTAAGATAAAGATACTCCGCAAAACAGCCGCAGGACGCGCCAACACACATAACTCCGGGGATACCGAGGTTAAGGTGTCCTGATTTTTCGGTGATGGTCTCTCCCGTAGCACCGAAAAGAAGGGTCATACCGAGACGGATCGCACTAACGATAAAGGCTATCATCAGGCCACCTCCTTTGCGTGCTTAGTGAACACGATTTTGTATCTGAGGAAGAATTCGCAGCCGATAATAAAGAGGAGCATTATTCCCGTAATGATATCGGAGATCGAGGAGGGAATGCCGAAGGCGGTTGAAATCTGCTGCGCTCCTCGGTCAAGGAATACTACGATGAAGGTAGTGAGCACCATCGTAAGGGGGTTGAATTTTGCCAGCCAGGATACCATTATAGCGGTAAAGCCGCGGCCTGCAACGGCAGTTGTGCTGATTGTGTGGTTGGTGCCGCCGACGATAAGGAGACCTGCGATACCGCAGATAGCGCCCGACACGATAAGGGTACGGATAATAACCTTTTTAACACCGATACCGATGTATTTAGCGGTGTTTTCGCTCTCACCGACAACCGATATCTCGTAACCCTGTTTAGAGTATTTAAGGTAGATAAAGCTTACGGCGGTAAGTACGGCAACGATTATTATATTAAGCAAAAACTGCTTTCCGCCGACGACGGGAAGGCCGTATTCGGGCATTGCACCCAGAACGCCCGAGCCGCTCTTAACGAACATTTTAAGGAACCAAGCGACTATCTGAATAGCGACGTAGTTCATCATAAGGGTAAAGAGGGTCTCGTTGGTATTCCAGATAGCCTTAAAGATTGCGGGGATGACCGCCCAGATAACACCTGCGGCAATACTTGCGACTATCATAACGAGGATAAGCACGGGGTAGGGTAAAACGTCACCGAGGAAGAACATTACCGAAATCGTGGCAAGTCCTCCGATAAGAACCTGTCCCTCGGCGCCGCAGTTCCAAAATCGCATCTTAAAGGCGGGAGTCACGGCAAGGGAGATACAAAGAAGTATCGCAAGATCCTGAAGAGTGTTCCAGATTCGGCGCTCGGTTCCGAAAACGCCGTCGAACATCGAGGAATAAACCTCAAGAGGGTTTATATTGGCAAGGAGCATAATAAGCACACCCGAAACGATCAGGGCGGCAACAACGGCAACGGCACGTACTATGACTCCGGTATACCATTTCATAGAAGCGGGATCGCGCTTAGCAATATGAAACAATGGGGTCTTTATCTTTGCTTCAGCCATTTAATTCTCTCCTTCCGTTTTATTTTCCGCGATAGAGGTAGATTTTACCATAAGCATACCGAGCTCGTCCTTCTTGGCGGTACGTCCGTCGACGATACCCGTAACCTTACCCGAGTTTATAACGAGGATACGGTCGCAAAGGTCCATAAGCACGTCGAGATCCTCGCCGACGAATATAACGGCGACTCCTCTTTCCTTCTGCTCATTCAGAAGATTGTAGATAGTATAAGAAGCGTTTACGTCAAGACCTCTTACAGGGTAGGCGGCCATAAGCACGCTGGGTGCGGCGGCGATCTCACGGCCTACGAGAACCTTCTGAACGTTACCGCCCGAAAGCTGACGAACGGGGGTAGTGGCAGAGGGGGTAGCGACGTGAAGGTCGCGGATGATGCGCTCGGCAAGGTCCTTGGGGCCTTTTCTCTGAACAAAGGCGAAGCCCTTTTTATAGCTTCGGAGCATCATATTATCGATAATGTCCATATTTCCGACAAGTCCCATACCGAGACGGTCCTCGGGAACGAAGGAAAGGCGGACACCTAAATCGCGTATCTGAATCGGGGTCTTGTTGCGGAGGTTTTCGTCATTGCCCGTTTTGGGGTCGACGTAGGTTATCTCGCCGGCAGAAAGCTTATGAAGTCCCGCGATGGACTCTAAAAGCTCGCGCTGACCGCTTCCTGCGATGCCCGCAATACCGAGTATCTCTCCCGCTTTGGCGGTAAAGGTAATATCGTCGAGGACCTTTCGGCCTTCGTCATTTACACTCGTTACACCCTTAACGATAAGACGGTCGGCAGTGTTCTGCGGCTCGCTTCGGTTGATGTTAAGGTCGACCTTTTCGCCCATCATCATTTCGGTAAGCTCGGCTTCATTCGTCTCGGCGGTATTTACGGTAGCAACGTGCTCACCCTTACGGAGAACCGCAACACGGTCGGAAATCGAGAGAACCTCGTGCATTTTATGGGTTATTATGATTATAGATTTTCCGTCTTCGCGCATACGGCGAAGCACGGCGAAAAGCTTTTCGGTCTCCTGAGGAGTTAAAACGGCGGTAGGCTCGTCGAGGATAAGGATGTCGGCGCCGCGGTAGAGAACCTTAATTATCTCGACCGTCTGCTTCTCGGATACCGACATATCGTGAACCTTTTTGTCGGGATCGATCATAAATCCGTAGCGCTGTGTGATTTCGATAACCTTTTTGGTGACGGCAGAAAGCTTATAGCGCTTGTTTTCGTCGGTACCGAGAGCGATATTCTCTACGGCCGAGAAAACGTTTACAAGCTTAAAGTGCTGATGGATCATACCGATCTTGTACTTAAAGGCGTCCTTGGGAGAAGCGATGGAAACCTCTTTTCCGTCGATAAGTATCTGACCCGCATCGGGGAAATAAATTCCCGCCACCATATTCATAAGGGTCGTTTTACCGCTTCCGTTTTCGCCGAGAATAGCAAGTATTTCGCCCTCGCGAACGTCTAAATCACAGTCCTTGTTGGCGACGACGCTTCCGAACGTTTTGGTTATGCCGCGACATTCAAGTTTTATGTTGTTTGCCAATTTAGCACCTCCGAAATAAATTCCTTGTTTGCTTTAATTCTTTAAAACCAAAATTATTTTTGTTCTTAAAGAATTAAAGCAATAGGCGGAGCAAAGAACTCCGCCTATTGTTTTTTTTAGAAAGGTCAGATTAGAACTTCTCGTTTAAGAGGGTGATTCCGTCGATGCGGAGATCGAAGTAAGGAGCAGAACGGAACTTAGACTCCTTGAAGATTCCGTTTTCAACAACAACGGTATCTGCCTCGAATGCGGCGTCGGTATCAACGTCGGCCTTATGATCGGCAGCAACAGCCTTTCCGCCTACGGTGAAGTTAGCGGTATCGAATACGTTAATGGTGCCGTCGGTGAGGCCCTTCTTAACTTCTTCGAGCTTAGCAGCGGTTCCTGCAGCAGCAGCCTTATCGTTGATCTCGGTAAGAACTACGGAGCCTTCCTTGATTCCGCCGGTCCAGTCAGCAGCGATTTTTTCGCCCTTCATAACGCACTCGATCATATACTTGTAGTAGGGAGCCCAGTTAATGCGGGAAGAAACGATGAAGGTGTTGGGACAAGCGTCCTTAGTGCTTCCGTTGTAGGAAACGTTGGGGATCTTGGCGGCCTCACAAGCAGAGGGAGCGCCCATAGAGTCGGCATGCTGAGAAATGAGAACGCACTTTCTTGCGATAAGAGCTTCAGCGGCATTCTTTTCTTCAACAGCGTCGTACCAGGAGCCGGTGAACTGAACGTCCATGGTTACTTCGGGAACGATAGACTTAGCGCCGAGGTAGAAAGAGGTGTAGCCGGAGATAACTTCAGCATAGGTGAAAGCGCCAACGTAGCCCATCTTAGCTTCGGCAGCGGTGATCTCGCCTGCGTCGATCATAGCCTTGAGCTTAAGACCTGCGGCAACGCCTGCGAGGTAACGGCCTTCGTAGATGGAAGCAAAAGCGTTGTGATAGTTAGCGAGCTTTTCGGTGTGTGCCTTGGTTCCGGTTGCATGGCAGAACTGAACATCGGTGAATTCCTTGGCAGCCTTGATCATAAAGTCTTCATGACCGAAGGAGTTAGCGAAGATAATGTCACAGCGCTGATCAACGAGGTCGGCAGCAGCCTGATAGCATTCGTCGCCTTCGGGAACGTTGGTCTTAACGATAACCTGGCTATCCTTAAGGCCGAGGGCCTTCTTAACTTCGTCAACACCGTTGAGGAAGTTGAGGTCGTAGGTGGACTTCTCGTCGTGGAGACAGATGAAGCCTACCTTGATGTCGCTTGCTGCAGTGTCCTTGTTGCCGTCGGCAGTAGCGTCTTTTTTGTCAGAGCCGCCGCATGCAGCAAGAGAAAAGATCATTGCAAGCGCGAGAAGAAGTGCAAGTAGCTTTTTCATTTTTTATTCCTCCAATAAAAATGTTTTGCCCGAGGTTTTCGGACTGTATTAAAAATACCTATACATTATAGTACATAATCCGATTTTTTTCAACCACAAAAAACACAAATTTTATGAAAAAATGAATTTTTGTATTTTGTTACTATTTGAGTTGATATTTTGATTATTTTTTAGTATAATAAAATAAATATGTACTTGTAGATAGGAGGAATTGTTTTGGACGTAAGGCAGTTCTGGGAAAATATTTCATCTAAAAAAATCGCTCTGTGCGGAATAGGTATCAGTAACACCCCCCTTATTATGAGCTTTCTCGAAAAAGGGGCAAGGGTCTACGCCTGCGACCGAAGAAGCCGCGAGCAGATAGGCGAGCTTGCCGACCGCATCGAGGCGGCAGGAGCAGAGCTTCGTCTCGGCGAAAATTATCTTGAGGACTTAGAGGTCGATATAATCTTCCGTACCCCCGGAATGAGCTTTTATCTTCCCGAGCTCAGCGCCGCCCGAAAGAAGGGTATTGCGGTAACAAGCGAGATGGAGGTATTCTTCGATCTCTGCCCCGCTACCATTTTTGCAGTAACCGGCTCGGACGGAAAGACCACTACCACCACCCTTATTGCCGAAATGCTTAAAGCACAGGGCAAGACGGTTCACGTCGGCGGAAATATCGGCAACCCCCTCCTTCCCGAAATCGATAATATAAAGCCCGAGGACTTCGTTGTTGTCGAGCTTTCCTCCTTCCAGCTCATCTCTATGAGAAAAAGTCCCGACGTTGCCGTCGTTACCAACGTTGCCCCCAACCATCTGGACGTTCACAAGGATATGGACGAGTACGTTGAGGCCAAGAAGAACATTATCCTTCATCAGAACGCCTTCTCCCGTACCGTACTTAACTACGATAACGAAATAACCAACGGCTTCCGTGACTTTGTACGCGGTCAGTCCTTGGGCTTCTCGATGGAAAGACGGGTCAAAAACGGAGCCTGGCTCGACGAGGGCGGTACCCTTCATATGTCCTACAGAGGCATCGACGCGCCCATTATGCACAAAAAGGACATAACCATTTTAGGCGACCATAACGTAGAAAACTATCTTACCGCCATTGCCGCCGTCTGGGGCTACGTCAGCGCCGAAAATATAAGAAAGGTTGCCCGCGAGTTTACGGGAGTTGAGCACAGAATAGAATTCGTCTGTGAAAAGAAGGGCGTTAAGTATTATAACGACTCTATCGCCTCCTCCCCCACCCGCACAATCGCAGGTCTTAAAGCCTTCGACCAAAAGGTCATCCTTCTTGCAGGCGGCTACGATAAGCATATTCCCTTCGAGCCCATGACCCCCTACGTAGTAGACAAGGTCAAGATTCTTTATCTCTGCGGACCTACTGCCGACGCAATTGAGGCGGCGGTAAAGGCCGACCCTGGCTTTAAGGCAGGAAATCCCGAAATTATAAGAACCGCTTCCCTCGCCGAGTCCATCGATCTTGCCCGGGAGGCCGCAAAGGAGGGCGACGTCGTTCTTCTTTCCCCCGCCTGCGCCTCCTTCGACGCCTTCCCCAACTTCGCCGCAAGAGGCAAATTCTTTAAAGAAAAGGTTATGTCGTTTTAATGAATACTAAACTACTGAAAAAGCTGTCCGAGGCCGTTGGTCTCGGACATATTACCGATGTAAGAGAGATCGCCAAGGCCGAGCTTGCAAAATACGCTTCGGTGCGCGAATTCGGCAGTATCGGACTTATTGCCGAAATAAACAACGGCAAAGAAAAAACGGTTATGTTAGAGGCACATATCGACGAGGTGAGCTTTATCGTTACCCACGTTTTTGAGAGTGGCTTTCTAAAGGTATCGAACGTCGGAGGAAACGACGGACGTATTCTTCCCGCCACCCCCGTTACCGTTCACGGAAAAACCGATATCCCCGCCGTATTTGCCTCCAATCCGCCTCATTTAAGCGGTGAAAATGAAGCCAAAACGGCCGACGAGGCTATTATCGATACGGGACTTTGTAATAAGCTAAAGGACATAGTTTCCCCCGGAGACTACGTTACCTACGACCGTAATTTTTCCGAGTTTTCGGGCGGCCGCGTCAGCGGAAAATCCCTTGACGACCGCGCGGCGGTAGCCTGCCTTATCGAGATTGCTTCAAGGGTATACGATAAGGCGCTTCCCGTAAACCTTGTATTCTGCCTTTCGGAGCAGGAGGAGCTCGGCACAAGAGGAGCCAAGACCGCCGCTTTCTCCATAGACTGCGACGAGGCGGTAGCCATAGACGTTTCCTTTGGTGACGCCCCCGACGTACCGCCTACCAAGTGCGGCCGACTCGGCGGCGGCGCAATGATCGGAATCTCGCCCATTTTAAACCGCAAAATTACCGACAAGCTGACGACGGTTGCCGAGGACAAGAATATTCCTCATCAGTTTGAGGTTATGGGCGGCACTACCGGCACCGATGCCGACGTTATCTCGGTTTCAAAGGACGGTATCCCCTGCGGTCTTATTTCCATTCCCCTTCGTAATATGCATACCCCTGCCGAGGTCATCGATATGGCCGACCTCGATTCGATATGCGATATACTCGAGGGCTATCTATTAAGCGGAGGTGCCTTATGAAAGAGCTTCTTTTAAAGCTTTGCACCATCCCTGCCGTTTCGGGCAGAGAGGAAAAGCTCAGCGAGTTTATTCTTAGTGAAATTAAAGGCTTTTGCGACGCTTTGGTCGACCGACAGGGAAATATAATCTGCTTTAAGAAGGGCAAAAAGCGCCCCGTCAAAAGGGTCGTTTTCGACGCCCACACCGACGAGGTCGGAATTATCGTCACATCGGTAACCTCCGACGGCTTTGTAAAATTTACGACCGTCGGCGGAATCGAAACGGCGGTAATGCTCTGCCGCGGCGTCACCTTCGAAAACGGAGTAAAGGGCGTAGTCGGCATGAAGCCCGTTCACCTATCCTCGACCGAAGAAAGAAAAAAATATCCTGAAAAGGACAGTCTTTATATCGATATCGGAGCCGCTTCCAAGGAAGAGGCCGAAAAGCTTATAAAGCCCGGTGACACGGCCGTTTTCGATAGCGAGCCTGTCCTTATGGGCGACCGACTAAAGGCCCGCGCAATAGACGACCGCGCAGGAGTAGCCTGCCTTATTTCCCTTTTAAAACGCGAAGCCGAATACGATTTTTACGTCACCTTTACGGTTCAGGAGGAGATCGGAACCCGCGGAGCACAGACCGCCGCCTTCGGTCTTGACGCGGAGGTTGCGATTTCGCTTGAGGCCACCACCGCCGCCGACCTTGAAGGAGTTGCGGAGGAAAAGCAGGTCTGTAGGCTTAGCAAGGGTCCTGCCGTATCCTTTATGGATAAGGGCAACCTTTATACCCGTTCTCTTTACGATTTCGCGCTGAGCTGCGGCGAAAAATGTCAGCCGAAGGCCTACATTGCGGGAGGAAACAACTCCCGCGCCTTCGCCCTTTCAAAGGAGGGCTTATCTACCCTGGCGGTATCCCTTCCCTGCCGCTATCTTCATTCTCCCTCCTGCGTAGCCGATCTTACCGATTTTGAGGCTATGCTTCCCCTTTGTGAAAGGCTGCTTTGCGCCATAGCGGGCGGAGAGGTATTATGATAACCCTTTCCACCGATTTTTCGGATATCTACCGTCCAAGTCTTTCCCTTATGCATATTTTGTGCCTTAAGGCGGCCTTTGAGGGGTCGGCCTTAGAGGAGGATACGTGGATACAGCGGGAAGACGGCAAGGCGGTTGGCGCAGTTGCCAAAAACGGCGGTCGGCTTTACATTTTTTCCCTCGGTGAAAAGGTCGACGAGCTAAAAGAATTTATAAACACCGTCGGCTTTTCGGAGATACTTACCGAAAAGGCTACCGCAGAAGGTCTTGGACTTAAGACGGTAAAGGAATATAACGTTCTTTTAAAAAAATCGGTTAAAACCGCCGACTTCGCCCCCCTTAGCATCGGGCTTTCCCCTTTGTATAACGGGCTGAAGCTCGGAGAGGACGGGGATATAGACCTCCCCTCCTTCGAAAATTTTGCCGCCGATATTTCACACAGACTTCGTCACGGCGCCGCTATTGCCGCCTTAGATGATAATTCCGCCGCCCTCGGCTTTAAATGTGATAAGGGGGCTATCGTAAACGGAATTTCGGTAAAACGGGAGCTTAGGGGAAGAGGTCTTGGAGGCCGTATTCTCGGCGAGCTTTTATCCTACTCCGACGGCGATATTCTGGCCGCCGCTGAAGAGAAAAATACGGAATTTTATATAAAAAACGGCTTTGAGGTTATTGATACGGCCGTTATTGCGAGGTAAATTTTAAAAATGCAACAGTTTTTCGACATTCATCCAAAGCTAATCGAATACGACCTTTTGGCAAGGGAGCAGTGTAGGGAGGCCTTTGCCGAGATCGACCGAATCTCCATGCATAATCAGCACAAGGTGCTTGCCGCCTTTATTAAAAACGGGGTAAGCGAGTCTCATCTCGGAATTTCTACCGGCTACGGCTACGGCGACCGCGGAAGAGACACCTTGGAGCAGGTTTTTGCCGACTGCGTCGGAGCCGAGGACAGCCTTATACGTCATAACTTCGTTTCGGGTACTCATACCCTTTCGGTAATGCTTTTCGGGGTGCTTCGCCCCGGAGATAAGATGCTCTGCCTTACGGGCAGACCCTACGATACCCTTATCGGGGTACTTGGAATCGACGGGCACTCGGACGGCTCCCTAAAGGATTTCGGAATAGAGTACGACCAGGTCGAGCTCGACGAAAAGGGTGAGCCCGATATTGACGGAATTAAAAAACGCCTTTCGGAGGAAAGCTTCAAGGTCGCTTATATTCAGCGTTCCCGCGGATATTCCCTCCGTCCCTCCCTTACGGTCGAAAAGATCGGCGAGCTTTGCAAAGCGGTTAGAGAGGTTTCCCCGGATTCCCTTATTTTAGTTGATAACTGCTACGGAGAATTTGTTGATACAATAGAGCCTACAAGCGTTGGGGCCGACCTTATCGCAGGCTCTCTTATAAAAAATCCCGGTGGCGGAATTGCGCCTACCGGGGGCTACATAGCAGGACGTCACGACCTTATAGAGCAGTGTGGCTACCGCCTTACCTGCCCCGGAGTGGGAAGAGAGGTCGGAGCCTCCCTCGGTCACAACAGAGAGCTTTACATGGGACTTTTTGCCGCACCTCATACGGTCGGCGAGGCTCTTAAGACCGCCGCTTACGCAGGAGCTCTTTTCGAGCTTTTAGGCTATGAAGCTACCCCGAAATTCGACGCAAAGCGTGCCGATATAATCGAAAGCGTTCTTCTTAAAACCCCCGAGGCCCTCATTGCCTTCTGTCAGGGAATGCAGAAGGGGGCTCCCGTAGACTCCTTCGTTACCCCCGAGCCCTGGGATATGCCGGGCTACGACGATCAGGTAATTATGGCGGCAGGAGCCTTTACCCTCGGCGCCTCCATCGAGCTTTCGGCCGACGCTCCCCTTCGCGAGCCCTACGCCGCCTGGCTTCAAGGAGGACTTAACTTTGCGAGCGGTCAGGCAGGGGTACTTCTCGGCGCACAAAGCATGGTAGACAAGGGTATTATTAAGTTATAAGGTGACAAAACTATGGATAAAATTTCAGGCGACAAGGTCTTTTCGATACATCCTCTTCCCGACGGTTTTTTGTACGCCTACTGTATCGAGAAAACCGAGGAGCACTATAAAATAGGATATAAAATGGTCTCCTTCGAGAAGGGAAAGGTATCGAGCGTTACCAAAAGCATTTATATGCTTACGAAATTCGGCGCCGACTATAAGACCTTCGAGGGTAAGATAAAGAACTATCTTACCTGCTTCAGTATTCTTATGGAGGGCGGACAGACCTTCGTTATCGAGCGTGACGGTACGGCTAACATCTTCGGCCCCGGCGGAGAGGTCCTTTTCAGCGGAACCTTTTTATATCAGAACACCCCTCCGGGAGGCGTTGCGGTAAACGGCAATACCCTTTGGGTATCCTATCCCGAGCATAACGTTCTTATCCGTCACACCCTCTCTACCCTACGGGAGGAGCTTCGGATAGGCGGTAAAAAATCCCCCATAAAGAGCGCAACCGCCCTTTTTGCCGCAGGAACAAAGCTCTTTATCTGCAGCAGGGACACCAATTCTATCTGGAAAATGGATGTTTCTACCTATCAGACCGAGCTTTACTACGAGTTTGACGAGCCCGCGCTTGACTATATCTTTATAAACAAGTACGAGATCGCCGTACTTGAATCGGGAATATATTTATTATAAAGATAACCGAAACGGATACAAACTATCTGTTTCGGTTATTGTTTTATGTTTTGGCTTCATATATAATTTACTCATAAACCCGAAAGGAGAAAGAATATGAAAGCTATTGGCGAAAACATTTTAAAGCTTCGCAAAGATAAAAATCTTACTCAGGAGAATCTCGCCTCTATGATCGGGGTCTCGACCCAAACCGTATCCAAATGGGAAAACAGCACCAATATGCCCGACATCACCCTGCTTCCGATAATTGCAGACGTATTCGAGGTTACTATAGACGAACTTTTCGGGCGCAACGGCCGCGCCGAATGCTGTGACCCTAACGAGGTGTTTGACATAACCTGCGACGATCTTCTGAGGAACATAATAAAAAGCGGAGAAAACGGAGAGGAACACTCGGTCGAAGAGCTTCTTGAGCATTTTAAAAGCTGCCTTGACGACCCTCGAACAAGGACGGGTATATTTAATAAAAACGTTGTTTATTACCGCAAAAAGTGCGGTGGTCTACTGCTTAAAAAGCCCGAAAAGGGATGGCGCAGTCTTCTGACCGACGATAGGGTGTCTTCGGTTTTAAAAATTCTTTGCGACGAGGATTTCAGAAAGGCGCTGGACTATATTATTAAAAATCATAACACCGATTTCACCATTGCCTCCCTTTGCAGTAAATGCGCCATAGCAGACGGCGAGGGTTTGGCACGAAATTTTGAACAAAGCGAGCTTTTTAATAAAAAGCAGATAGATATCGGCAGTGAGACGGTTACCGTTTACGAAATGTGCCGCGGTGACCGACTGTTTCTTATCTTTGCCATTCTCACCTATGCTGTGGAATTCGACGAATATGAATGCTGGTATACCAATTATCGCTATAACGGGAATTATTATTTTGACTAAAAAAAGAACCGAAGTTATTCGGACCGTACTCTTAAGGACAAATTGGTTTTGGAACAAAAATTAGTCCTGCCTCTTTGCCTCAAACCTTGAAAGACACAAAGTATTTCTTCGGTTTG
>SFWF01000091.1 GCA_004560045.1 bacterium
GCGGGATATGTGACTTTGACTATATCCAAAATGTTCCGAAACCGAAGATGGGGATATATCCTCCTTGAAATTCTCGTTTATGTAAAAAAGTATCTTTGAAATCAGTTCGGTATCAATAGGCTTTTTAACCTCTTCAAGTACCGAGTTTTCCAAAATAACACCGAGAATTATGTACACGTAGCCGAGCCTTGTTATCTCTCCGATATTCTCATCCTGCAGATGCCTAAAGCATTCCTTAACCTTTTTATATGCTGATTCATTCCTTATAAAAGGGGAGGAGAGCCGCTTGTTTTCGGTTTGAGAAATAAACATCTCGCACATCTGCGGCGGTATAAAAATAATTGATGAACGAGAGCTGACAGGAGTTTTGTACGAATGTGGAACAAAGCTCAGCGCAACCGAAAATTCTCCCTTTTTAAGGGTAGAGCTGACCCCGTCTACAAACATCTCCATTTCCCCGTCGTCAACCATATAAATTTCTATCTGTGCGTGAAATTGAAGCTTGCACCAGTCGTTTTTATAGGAGAAACAACCAATGCAGTCTTTCTTATCCCGTGACATATTAAAAAAAGGTTGCAAGTTATCCGCCTCCCTTAAAATATCAAAAAATGATATAAATCTTACCAAATATGGCAAGATTTATGCTAAATATGGCAATATAATTATATCCGTCAAAGAGCTTAAAGTCAACCGCGTAAAAAAGGAGGGGAGCAACGGTGAGAAAAAGCAGACATACTTTATATAAAAACTCAATTACCTCGCAGATGATCCGCTTTGTCCTTCCTGTGCTTGCCCTTGGCTTTTTTCAGCAGCTTTTTAACGCTCTCGACGTCATCCTTGCAGGTCAGCTGGGAGAAAGCGGCAGTGATGCCGTCGCGGCGGTAGGCTCCACAAACGCCCTGAGAAGCTTTATGGTCAATTTCTTTATGGGTTGCTCAACGGGAAGCGCCGTCACTGTAAGCCACGCTATCGGCGCAGGAAACAAAAAAGAAATACGGGAGACCGTACATACCGCAATGCTGCTGTCGGTCTTGCTCGGCGCTGTTCTTACCCTTTTAGGCGTGGCTTTTTCGGGCGCCTTTTTAGCCCTTATGGAAACTCCGCAGAACATTTTCGGTAAAGCCACCGTATACCTTCAGTCTTATTTTCTGACTATGATATCCTCAATGATATATAACTTCGGCGCCGCAATACTGAGGGCAAACGGCGAAACCAAAAAGCCTCTATATTTCTATTTAATAACCGCCCCCATAAAGCTTGTGTTGACCTACCTTTTTGTTTCGGTATTCGGTCTCGATCTTGTCGGCCTGTCCCTTTCGACCGTGGTTTCTCAAAGTATAGCGGCGGTTTTAGTAGTAATAGAGCTTATAAAAACCAATAGTGATATTAAGCTTTCTTTAAAAAAATTAAGATTTCATGTAAGATCTCTTAAGAAGATTCTTTATCTCGGAATTCCTTCGGGAATACAGTCCTCGACCTATTCGCTTTCAAGCGTCGTAATTCAGTCCTCGGTGAATTCTCTTGCCTTTCTGCCGGGCTTTATAACGGGAAATTCCGCCGCCTACAGTATCGAAACCTTCGCCGAGATCGTAACCGGCGCCTTTTATCAGGCGGCGATGACCTTTGTCGGAGTAAGTGTCGGGGCAAAGGACTACGTTAAGGTAAAAAAATCATATAAAATCGCTCTGCTTCTCTGTACGGTGACGATAGCCCTTCTTTCTTCGGTGGTCATTCTGTTTGCAAAACCGCTTTTGCGCCTCTACATACCCGACTCGGAGACGGCTGTTTCCTGGGGAGTCGTCAGAATTATCTTTATCTTCGGGCCCCTCTTTATGCAGGGCTTTATGGACTGCACAACGGGAACCCTCCGAGGTCTCGGCGTCTCCATATCAAATACCGTAATTTCTATAGTAGGCGTCTGCGGTGTTCGAATTCTCTGGTGCCTTACCGTCTTTAGACTTCCTGCCTGTCATAATCCTCAAATGCTTTACAGCATCTACCCCATAACCTGGACCCTTATAACCGCCCTCCAGCTTGTCGTATTTCTTATAGTCTACAACCGCCAAAAGCGAAAATACGAAGTTCAACCAACGGTTGAAAATTAAGACGATATTTCAACGGTCTGTCTATGGTCAAATTCCCCTCTTTGGTGTATAATTAACACAAAGGAGGAATAGCGATGAATACTTTATCCGAAAACATTGCTTTAAGACGCAAAAGCCTCGGCTTTTCGCAGGAGACCTTAGCCGAAAAGCTTGGAGTTACCTTTCAGGCGGTCTCTAAATGGGAAAACGGAAAATCAACCCCCGATATAACCCTTCTGCCCCTGTTTGCAGATATATTCGACTGCTCTATAGATGAGCTTTTCGGCAGAAAGGCTTCTAAATGCGACCTTCCCTGGGAGGACGACGGAAATATTCGTCTCGTTATGTTTGAGGGCACGAAATATATTGCCAAACGCTCCAACGGCAAGGATTTCACCGCAAAGCTTACGGGAAATGCCAAAAACGTCACCGCTAACTGTAATCTCGTGATAGAGGGTGACGTTGAGGGGGACTGTGTGTCGGCCCATACAATGTGCGTCAGCGGCAACGTCTGCGGTAAGCTTGATTCGGGTCATACCATATCGGTAGGCGGCGACGTAAACGGAGACTGCAACACGGGACACAGCATCGTTGTAGGCTGTGATATAAACGGCGACGTAAAATGCGGAAACACCGTATCGGCAGGTCACGATATCAATGCCTATAAAATAACTAATGCAAGCAACGTCAGCGCAAACGGCGATATAACCGTAAAAGGAGACCTCCATATCGAAGGCTCCATAACCTGCACCGAGCTCACCTGCGAGTCCCTCTATAATCCGGAAACTTAAATTAATAGGTCGGGGCTTGCTCCCGCCGTTCGCTTACCATCAAATGTTAAAAACTCTGCCACTTTTCTTCGTCGGTATATATGGCAGACGCAATTCGCAAGCTCAGCTTAAAACTACCAATATGATTCTCCGTAAAAATGTGTTTCTGCCTAAAAAACAATATATTTTACGAACAATGTCAATAACCTACTTACGAAACTTTTTCGAAATTGGTCATATAAAGTGAGGCTCGGTCATACACTTTCATAGAACGAAACCGAAAAGGGGCAAGAGTATGACAGACAGCAGTATTTATAAGGATATAGAGGCCAGAACAGGCGGAGATATTTACATAGGCGTCGTAGGCCCCGTAAGAACGGGGAAATCCACATTTATAAAAAAGTTTATGGACGTTCTGGTCCTTCCGAAAATTAAAGAGCAGTATATTAAAGAACGGGCTACCGACGAGCTTCCGCAGTCCTCCTCGGGTCGCACCATTATGACCACCGAGCCTAAATTTATTCCGGAAAATGCCGCTAATATCACGATAGACGACAGCGCACATCTGAGCGTTCGCCTTATCGACTGCGTAGGCTATATCGTGCCGAGCTCCCTCGGCTATATCGAAGAGGATAACCCCCGAATGGTTATGACCCCCTGGTACGAGGAGGCGGTGCCCTTCAATATGGCGGCTGAGATAGGAACCAAAAAGGTTATAAACGAGCATTCCTCCATAGGTCTCGTTATAACCACCGACGGCTCTATCGGCGATATCCCGAGAGCCGAATATGCCGAGGCCGAGAAACGGGTCATCGACGAGCTTAAGGCTATAAACAAACCCTTTATCGTCCTTTTAAACTGTAAAAACCCCAAATCGGAGCAGTCGACCGAGCTTGCAAACCGTCTCTCCCGCGAATATGCCGTCCCCGTAATGGCGGTAAGCTGCTTGGAGCTCGACGAATCGGATATAAAGGAGATCCTTAAAAAGATACTCTATCAGTTCCCCGTAAAGGAGGTTCGTATAGAGCTTCCTTCCTGGATAAATGCCCTGCCGCTCGATCACTGGCTTCGTGCCTCCCTTAATACCACCGTCCGTACCGCATTCGAGGGTATTCAGAAGATAAAAGACCTGTTCGTCCTGGAAAACGCCCTTAAGGATAACAAGAACGCAGAATCGGTTAAGATGGAGGGTGTGGACCTGGGTACGGGTAAGGCCCGCTACGGGGTCACGGTGGACCGCGAGCTTTTCTATTCGGTAATAACCGAAGATCTCGACCTGGAGATTCACAGCGACCGCGAGCTTATGGATACCCTATCGGAGCTTTCCGAAATGAAGCGGGAATATATGAGGGTGAAAAATGCCATCGAAGAGGTAGAAGCGACCGGCTACGGTATCGTTATGCCGACCATCGAGGAGCTTTCCCTCGAGGAGCCCGAAATTATGAAGCAGGGAGGACGCTACGGCGTAAGACTACGTGCTTCGGCCCCCTCTATCCATATGATGAAAGCCAATATCACCACCGAGGTAAGCCCCATTGTGGGAAGCGAAAAGCAGAGCGAGGATCTCGTAAAATATCTCCTAAGTGAATTTGAAGACCAGCCCCAAAATATCTGGGACTCCAATATTTTCGGAAAATCTCTCCACGAGCTTGTAAACGAGGGCCTTAACACCAAGCTGTCCCGAATGCCGACCGACGCCAGAATGCGAATTCAGGAAACGGTAGAGCGGGTAATAAACGAAGGCTGCAACGGCCTCGTCTGCATAATAATCTAAAAAAACGATCCATCGAACGGGTGTGCGCCATAGTGAGAAATTGCCCGAACGGGTATGCGCCATAGTGAGAAATTGCCCGAAAACGGCGCTTTTTCCGTAATAATGCGTTAAAAAGTCACGGTACGCGTCAGCGTTACCGTGGCTTTTTGCCTTTTCTTACATAAAAATCATCCATTTTCGGGTGCGTAGCAGTTTTGTAGGTGTAAATTTGTTTC
>SFWF01000092.1 GCA_004560045.1 bacterium
AAACGACGACTACGGCAGAACCGACCGCCAGCGTTATGTTATGGAACAGCTTTTTAATAAGGCGGTAACCCTTAATAAAACACAATATGTAAGCCTTGCCCCATTATCATAGCCGTAAACATCAAGCTCGCCCTCGGCAAGCTCGACGTCTATGCCTCCCACGGCGTCAATAATATCCGACATTCCGTAGAAATTAACCGTCGCATATTCCGAAATATCAAGCCCAAAAACAGTGTTAAGGGTTTTAATCGCAAGCTCGGGTCCGCCCTTTGAATAGGCGCTGTTTATCTTTCCGTAAACGGTTTTTCCGTTGTAGGTAATGGGAACCAAGCTGTCGCGCATAACCGAAATAACCTTTACCTTTTTAGTTTCGGTATTAAGGCTTAGTATCATTATACTGTCCGAAAGTCCCTTAAATGAACCTACCTCACGTGCGTCTATGCCGAATAGCGCAACGTTTACGATTTTTTTATCGATAACGCTTTCAAAGCCCAAATCCTCAGGGTTTGAGGTGATGGCATTATAATTATAGTCGAACATATTAAGAATAATTCCCACCGCGAGGGTGAATACAAGCACAATCGAAAGGGAGGTTATCATAACGGCTTTCTGCCATTTTTTGCGCCTTCCCCACCAAAGGGTTAAACGGTTGCCCCGCTTTTTCTTGGCGAAATGCTTACCCTTAAGCCTTGAGTCGCTAACAATATCCTCATAATGCTGTTCCGCCGCGGAGGAATAAATATCTTCATCTAAAAACTGAAAAAAATCGTTATTATTTTCCATACCCACACCCGTTTTTTTATTATCCTATAAGCGCCTTATATATGTCGCCTTTTTTTATTCCCGTAATTTCCGCCGCTTCCTTTGCGGCTAAGGAGGTTGATTTGCCCTCGTCCGCAAGCCTTTTCGCAAGCCTTACCGCGTCCTCTAAGGTGTACTGCTCACTCGCTTCCTCTTTTTTTCCCTCAATTATTAAAACAAACTCCCCCTTGGGCGGATTGTCGGCGTAATACTCCGCCGCTCCCGAAAGGGTGGTATTAAAAACCGTTTCGTGAATCTTTGTAAGCTCCCTTACAAGGGCAATTTTACGGTCGCCGAAGACCTTTTGCATATCCTTAAGGGTGGCGTTAAGCTTGTGCGGCGCCTCGTAAAAAATCATAGTGCGCCTTTCGTTTTTTAGCTCGTCTAAGTGCCTTTTGCGGCTGATTTTATTGACCGACAAAAAGCCCTCAAAGCAAAATCTCCCGCTCTCCATTCCCGAAATTGCAAGGGCGGTTACAAGGGCGCTGGGTCCGGGTACGGATTCTACCGTTATTCCCGCCTCGTGGGCGGCTCTTACCAAGTCCTCGCCCGGGTCGGAAATTGCGGGCATACCCGCGTCGGAGACCAGCGCGCAGCTTTCACCCTTTAAAATGCGTTCTATTATAAGATTTCCCTTAGTATTTTTATTATGCTCATAGTAGGAGAGCATTTCTTTTTTTATATCAAAATGATTTAAAAGCTTCACCGTCACCCGCGTGTCCTCTGCGGCGATAAAGTCGGCTTCGCTCAATATTCGCACGGCGCGGGGGCTGAAATCTTCAAGATTTCCTATCGGCGTACCGACAACATAAAGCTTTCCTGACATTATAGGTACGCCTCCTTATAAGCGCCGTAAATTTCTATCATCTCCGGCGAGAATCCGCCGTCTTCCTCAACATAAAGGGTCGGCGAAATGCGAAGCCCCGTATTGGCGCACTTTTTACCCTCTATAAGCACAAGCCACGGCTCCTCGCCCTTTCTTTGGCAGACAAGGCGAAGTCTCTTTGGCTCTAATTTGTATTCCCTCATAATATCCATAAGCTCCGCAAGGCGTTCCGGTCTGTGGCAGATACATAGTCTGCCCGAGGTCTGCAAAAGCCGCGCCGATACCGAAATTATATCGCGCAGGGTACAGTCAACCTCGTGCCGCGCGGTCGCCCTTATGCCGTCGGGGTTTTTCAGTCCCCCATTCGGGGCTTTGTAGGGCGGGTTGCAGGTGACAAGGGAGTGACAGCCGAAGCATATTTTTCCTTTAAGTTCGTTTAAATCGCTGTTTAATACCGTGAAGTTATCAAGCTTTAATTCAAGGCTTGTCCGTTTAGCAAGCGCCGCCGCCTCGTGGGAAATATCAACCCCTACGGCGGTTTGCAAATTCCCGTCCCTTAGCATCAAAAGCGGAATTATTCCGCACCCCGTACCTAAATCGACAAGAGTATCCTTTTTTCGAGCCAAAGAAAAGTCGGCTAACAGCACCGCGTCTGTCCCGAAGGTGTGGTGCGGCGAAACATAAACGAAAAAATCCTTGCCTAACGGCTCTTTTTTAATCAGCTTCTCGTCCATTTTACGCCCTGGGGGGTGTCCTCTAATATAATTCCCATTTCCTTTAGCTTATCGCGGATTTCGTCGGCGGTTTTAAAGTCCTTTGCCTTTCTCGCGGCGGTGCGCTTTTCAATAAGCTCCTCAATCTCGCTGTCAAGGGTTTCTTCCTTGCGGTTGTAAACAAGACCTAAAACGCCCGTTAGTTGGTCGAACATATCGGCAAAAGCCTCTAATGCCGTTTTATTTGCACCGTTTGCAATCGCGGTGTTAATATCGCGAACAAGACTGAATACCGCCGCTAACGCGTCGGCTGTGTTAAGGTCGTCCTCCATTGCGGTGATAAATTCTTCTTTTCTCTGCTCCACAAATGCGGGAACCTCGCCGCCCTCCTCGGCGTTTTTAAGGGCAAAATCGATATTATCGCGGCAGGTGTAGAGCCTTTCAAGGGAGTTTTTCGCCTGCTCTATTACGTCAACCGAGTAGTTTATCGGGCTTCTGTAATGGCTTGATACCATCATATAGCGAATCGGCTCGTAACCGAATTTCTCCGCCACGTCGCGGACGGTGAAGAAATTACCTAATGACTTTGACATCTTGTGGTTATCGACATTGATAAAGCCGTTGTGCATCCAGTAATGGGCGAAGTCACAGCCGTTTGCCGCCTCGCTTTGGGCAATCTCGTTTTCGTGGTGTGGGAAGATAAGGTCAAGACCGCCGCAATGAATGTCTATGGTCTTGCCTAAGTAACGGCACGCCATTGCCGAGCACTCAATATGCCAGCCCGGTCTGCCCTTGCCCCAAGGGGAGTCCCAGTAAGGCTCGCCCGGCTTTGCCCCCTTCCAAAGGCAGAAATCCATGGGGTCTTCCTTAATTTCGGTGACGTCTATTCTCGCCCCCGCCTCTAAGTCCTCAAGCGGCTGGTGGGAAAGCTTGCCGTAGCCCTTAAACTTGGTCGCGCGGTAGTAAACGTCTCCGCCCGATTCGTAGGCGTAGCCCTTTTCCATAAGGGCGGAAATAATACCCTGTATCTGCTCAATATTCTCGGTAGCGCGGGGGTTAACCGTTGCTTTTTTCACATTAAGCCCGTTAGCGTCGGTCCAAAATTCCTTTATATAACGCTCTGCAACGTCGGGGACGGTGGTTTCTTCCTCGTTAGCCCTTTTAATCAGCTTATCGTCAATATCGGTAAAGTTCTGAACAAAATTTACCTTGTAGCCACGCCACTCAAAATAGCGGCGAAGCGTGTCAAAAACGCAAAGCGGGCGCGCGTTTCCTATATGAATATAGTTATAAACCGTAGGACCGCAGGCGTAAATTTTAACCTCGCCCTCGGTAATCGGTTTAAATTCGTCCTTTTGTCTTGTAAGTGTGTTAAATATCCTCATTTTCGTCTTCTCCTTCTATGCCGCAAACCTGCTTTTCAAGCTCTTTTATGCGCTTTTCAAGACATTCCATTTTTTGCTTAACAGGGTCGGGAATGTGAATCTGGTCAAGGCTTTGCGCACAGCCGACCTTTTTGCCGTCCTGACGGACTACCCTTGCGGGCACGCCGACTACAGTACAGTTAGGCGGTACTTCTTCTAATACGACCGCACCCGCCGCAATGCGGGAATTATCCCCTATCTTAAAGGGACCCAAAACCTTTGCACCGGCGCTTATCATCACATTGTTGCCGACGGTCGGGTGGCGCTTGCCTGTGTCCTTACCCGTGCCTCCCAAGGTAACGCCCTGATAAATAAGCACGTCGTCCCCTATTTCGGTGGTCTCGCCTATTACTATGCCCGTTCCGTGGTCTATTACAAGCCGTCTGCCGATTTTAGCGCCGGGGTGAATTTCAATCCCCGTTTTTCTCGCCGCTCTCTGCGAAACGTAGCGCGCTAAAAACATCCAACCGTGCTCGTAATAAAAATGCGCTCTACGGTACATTCTTATCGCTTTAACCCCGGGATAAAGCAGTAAAACCTCCAAAAAGCTCCGCGCGGCGGGATCCCTGTCCCTTACCGCGTTTACGTCCTCGCGAAGTCTGTCAAACAAATGAATAACCCCCTATTTTGACGGATCGATAAACTCCTTGCTGTCTTTAAGATAAATCGCTCCCGATATAATACATAATACGGCGGAAGCCCAGAAAAGTATACTTATTATTATATTGCATACCGAAACAAAAAGGGCGTTATTAAGTCCGAAATCGGAGATAAGCGCATATGCAAACAGCGCAAATATAATCCCCGCCATCTGGCTTACGGTCTTGCACTTGCCCCACATATTAGCCGCGATTACCTTTCCGCCGCTTGAAACCACTACAAGGCGCAAGGAGGAAATAAGAAA